>CAMPGP010000019.1 GCA_946885545.1 uncultured Altererythrobacter sp. | reverse complement strand
CCCGAAGGCTTCCAGCGCGCCGAGTACCTGCACAAGCACGGCATGGTCGACATGGTCGTCGAGCGGAAGGACCTGCGCGATACACTCGCGAGCGTGCTGGACTACCTGCAGCCCGCGCAGGCGGCGTAATCCTCCCCGAACCGGGGAGGATCTTGTTGTGAAAGACTTCGCCTCGTCCGCCTCCCCCGCCGTGCAGGCGCAGCTCGACCGGCTGGCGGCGCTGACCGTGCCGCAGGGGCGCCTCGGACTGGAGACGATCCGCGCGCTGCTGGCGCGTCTCGGCAACCCGCACCTGGCGCTTCCGCCGGTGTTCCACGTCGCGGGGACCAATGGCAAGGGTTCGACCTGCGCCTTCCTGCGCGCGATGCTGGAAGCCGAGGGCTACCGCGTCCACGCGACCACCAGCCCGCACCTCGTTCGGTACAACGAACGGATTCGTCTTGCAGGCGAGCTGATTTCGGACGAACGGCTCGCGGCGGTGCTCGCCGAAGTGCTCGATGCGGGCGAAGACCTTGCCCCGAGTTTCTTCGAAGTCACCATCGCCGCCTGCTTCCTCGAGTTCGCGCGCGTCCCGGCCGATGCTTGCGTGGTGGAGGTCGGCCTCGGCGGGCGGTTCGATGCGACCAATGTCATCCCGCGCCCAGTGGCGTGCGGGATCGCCGCGCTCGGGATCGACCACGAGCGGTTCCTGCTCGCGCCTGAGGAAGGAGCGCCGACCATCCCGCTCGCGCGCATCGCCTTCGAGAAGGCGGGGATCGCGAAGCCAGGTGTGCCGCTGATCGCCCAGTCCTACCCCGGGGAGGCGGCGGACGAGATCGAGCGGGCCGCCCGCGTCGCCGGAGCGTCGCTCGCGATGCGCGGGCGCGAGTGGCATGCACATGTCGAGGCGGGCAAACTGAGATACGATGATCGTCACGGCACGCTCGACCTGCCGCTCCCCGCACTGACCGGTCCGCACCAGCCCGAGAACGCCGCGCTCGCGGTCGCAATGCTGCGCCATCAGAGCGCGCTGCCAATCTCAGCCGCGGCGCTGGCGGAAGGCGTCCGCAGCGCCGACTGGCCCGCGCGCCTCCAACGCCTCGCGCCCGGCCCGCTGGCGGGTGCGAGGGAGGTCTGGCTCGACGGCGGCCACAACCCAAGCGCCGGGGCGATCCTCGCGCAGCATTTCGCCGGGCAGCGCCTGCACCTCGTGATCGGCATGATCGAGGGCAAGGACCCGATGGCACTCGTCGCCCCGCTCGCGCCGAGCATCGCTTGCCTCACCGCCGTGCCCGTCCCCGGCCACGACTACTTTCCGGCAGAGGCGTTCGGGGACACGGCCCGCGCCGCGCCCGACATCCCCACCGCCCTCGCCGCGCTACCCGCCGACGGCCTGCCCGTGCTGATCGCCGGCTCGCTCTACCTCGCGGGCGAGGTGCTGCGGCTCAATGGCGAGATGCCGGACTAGACCGGCGGATCGGCGCGCGCATCCCCCTCGCCCACCTCGCCTGCGGTGCCCATCGCCGCATCGACCAGCCCGGTGCGCATCATCCACCAGAATAGCAGGATACCGGGGAACGCGAGCACCGTCGTGAGCAGATAGAAGTTCACGTAGCCGAACGATTCGATCAGACTGCCCGCCGTGGTCCCGGTAAGAAGTCGGCCTACGATGCTCGCGCCCGCGCTGATCAGCGCATATTGCGCGGCAGTGAAGCGCAGGTCACACAGTGCTGAGAAATAGGCGACCACCACCACCCCGCCATAGCCGCTGGCGAAGTTCTCGAACCCGATCGCGCCCGCCATGCCGAGGTTGCTCTTGCCCACGGCGGCCAGCGCGGCAAAGCTGAGGTTGGAGATCGCCATCAGGATCAGCGCGATCAGCACCGAGCGCTTGAGACCGAGCCGGGCGTAGATGATTCCGCCCACGAACACGCCGATGATCAGCGCCCAGAAGCCGACCCCGATGTCGTAGATCGCGATCTCGTCGTTGGTGTAGCCGAGGTCGTCGAAAAGGAGGCGGAAGGTAAGGTTGGCCAGCGTATCGCCGATCTTGTGGACGAGGATGAACAGCAGCACCATCCAGGCGCCGTGGCGGCGGAAGAACTCGACAAAGGGGCCGGAAATCGACTGCCACATCTCACCCATGCCGCGCCGTTCGAGCACCACCTTGCGCCGTGCGGGCTCGCCCATGACAAGCGCGGTGAGCATGGCTGGGAGCGCAAAGACAGCACAGGCCATGTAGGCGGCTTCCCAGCCCCAGCGCGCCGCGACGACCAGCGCCAGCGCGCCCGCGGCGGCCGCTCCGATCCGCCAGCCGTACTGGCTCATGCCCGAGCCGGTGCCGAGTTGGTAGGGCTTCAGGGTCTCGATGCGATAGGCGTCGATCACGATGTCGAAAGTCGCGCCCGCGATGCCGAGCAGAACGGCGGACGTTGCGGTCCAGACGATGTCCGCACTCGGATCAACCAGCGCGAGGTTTACCGTCGCCGCCATGACCAGCAGCCCGGTGACGATCATCCAGGAAACGCGTTGGCCCAGTCGCCCGATCACGGGCAGGCGCAGACCGTCGACGATCCAGGCCCAGAGGAACTTGAGGTTGTAGACGAGGAACGCGAGCGTGAACGCGGTGACGGTCGACTTGTCGATCCCGTCCTGCGCGAGCCGGGTGGTCAGCGTCGCGGCGAGCAGCGCGAAGGGAAAGCCGGAGGACACCCCGAGAAAGAACGAAGCTAGCGATTCCTTCTCGAAATAGGGCTTGATCGAGTCCCACGTGCTGCGGCGCGCGTCCGCCTCGATCGTTTCGGCCATTCCCTAGCGTCCTTTCGTTTGTTCAAATTTGGTGCAACACTAGCCGTGAGAGAGGCGAAGGAACAGGCGTCATGAGCGCTGTCGACACGATACGTCCCGCGCGCAGGCCGACCGAAGGCATGCTGGCGTTGGCTCGCGCGATCGCCGAGGGGCAGACGCGCGCCGAAGCAGGGATGACCGAGGTCCCCGCGAGCGTCTATGCCGATCCGGATTACTGGACGCGCGAGAAGGGTGCGATCTACGACCGGCTGCCGCAGATCCTCGTGCCATCTGCGCTGCTGCCCGATCCGGGCATGGCAGTGCCGCACGATGCCACCGGGCGCCCGCTGCTGATCACGCGCGACGGCGAAGGCAGGGCGCACGTTTTTCTCAATGTCTGCCGCCACCGCGGCACGCGACTGGTCGAGGGCAACGATCCGGTGTGCCACAAGCGGCTCGTCTGTCCCTACCACGCCTGGACATATTCGGTGGACGGGCGCCTGCTCGCCCTGCCCCGGCCGGACACCTTCCCCGGCCTCGACAAGGTCGGCAAGGGCCTGATCGAGCTACCCAGCCGCGAGACTGGCGGGCTGATCTGGTTCTGCCCGCAGGAGCAAACCGCCGACTTCGCGCTGGCGGAAAAGCTCGGCGAAGATTTCGACGCGCTCGGCATGAGCGGACATGTGCTGTTCCGCCGCAAGACCCACGATGTCGCGGCGAACTGGAAGCTCATCATGGATGCCTTCCTCGAAAGCTACCACGTCACCCGGCTCCACGCGCAGACGATTGGGCCCTTCTTCAAGGACGGGGTGACCTCGGGCGATATGATCGGCCCCCACGCGCGCAGTGCGGTCGGACGGCTGGAGGATATGGAAAGCGTCGATCTGACCGACATGGCCGCGCTGCGACGCGTGGTCACCTTCGCATATCAACTCCTGCCCGGCGCGCTGATCATCCCGAGCCCCGACTACGTCAACGTGATGACGATGATGCCGCAGGCGCACGACCGCACGCTGGTGGAGGATTTCATGCTCATCCCCGAGCATCCGGCGACGGAAAAGGCCCGCGCCCATTGGGAACGCAGCTGGGCGCTACTCGACGGCGGAGTGTTCGCGAGCGAGGACTTCCGCGCGGCCGAGCTCGGCCAGCAGGGCCTTTCCACCGGCGCGATCCCCTCGCTCACGCTCGGCACTCTCGAAGGCGGCATCCGCCGCTTCCACGAGACGGTCGAGGAAGCGTTGCGCGCCGCCAATTGAGCGCGTAGGCGCGCGCGATGGCGCAGGAACCCAGACCCGAAGGCGAACGCATCGCCAAGTTGCTCGCGCGAGCGGGCGTCGCGAGCCGGCGCGAAGTCGAGCGCATGATCGCCGACGGGCGCGTGGCGATCGACGGCAAGGTGCTCGACACCCCGGCGACGATCATTCCGCATTTGCGCGGTGTGACAGTGGACGGCAAGCCCGTGGCCAAGGCCGATCGCACGCGGTTGTTCGCGTTCCACAAGCCGACCGGCCTGATCACCGCCGAGCGCGATCCCAAGGGCCGCCCGACGATCTACACCGCGCTGCGCAATGCGCTGCCCAAGGACGCCGGACGGGTGATGCCGGTCGGCCGGCTCGATCTCAACACAGAGGGGCTGCTGCTGCTGACCAACGACGGCGAGTTCAAGCGCGCGATGGAATTGCCCGCAAGCGGCATCCCGCGCACCTATCGCGCACGCACTTTCGGCGAAGTGAGGCAGGAACAGCTCGAGGAGCTGATGGACGGGGTCACCATCGACGGCATGCGCTACGGCCCGATCGATGCCAACATGGAGCGGCGGACGGGCCGCAACCAGTGGATCGAACTGACCATCACCGAAGGCAAGAACCGCGAAATCCGCCGTGTGCTGGAGCATCTCGAACTGCAGGTCAGTCGTCTCATCCGGATCGGTTACGGCCCCTTCGCGCTCGACGACCTTCCGCGCGGCGCGGCGGTCGAAATCAAGAAGCACGACCTCGAACGCTTCCATTCGAGTCTGAAGCAGCCGAAGCGGGGATGATCCAGAGCCGATGAGAATCGTCGCCGGTGAATGGCGCGGGCGCAAACTGGTCGCGCCCAAGGGCGAGGCAACGCGGCCGACCGGCGATCGCACGCGCGAGACGCTCTTCTCGATGCTGGCCAGCCGGCTCGGAAGCTTCGAGGACCTCGCCGTCGCCGACCTGTGCGCAGGTTCGGGCGCGCTGGGTCTCGAAGCACTGTCGCGCGGCGCGGGTCATTGCCAGTTCGTCGAACACGACGAGGCGGCCGTGAAGGCCATCCGCGCCAACATCGCGGCGTTCGATGCCCGTGCGCGGAGCGATGTGCGGGCCGGATCAGTCCTGACTTTGGGGCCGACGCCGGAAGCGAAGGATCTGATCCTGCTCGATCCGCCCTATGCAACCGGCGCAGGCTCGGTAGCGCTCGACCGGCTGTTGAGGCTTGGCTGGATCGGTGAAGCCACCTGGATCGCGCTGGAAACCGGCGCGGACGAAACGGTAGCGGTAAAGGGTCTGTCGGTCGAAGCCGAAAGACGCGTCGGCAAGGCGAAGCTGACTTTGCTCCGCCTTGCCGCGCGAGACTAGGTAGCGGATCGACCGGTTACATCGGCTCGGCGGTCGCTGTCTCTTCGGCCGCCGGTGCAGCAGCCGGGTCCGCCATCGGATCGGCGGGCGCCGCTTCCTCGGCGGGCGGAGTGACCATCGCCGCAGCCGCAGACTCGATTTGAGCCCAGGCCTGGTCCTGCTGCTCGGGCGGCAGGGTCGACAAGGTCACTTTGTCGGCATCCGAGACGCGCCAGAACAGTTCCTGTCGTTCAGGTGTCAGTGCCCAGAAATAGCTCTGCGTTTCGGCAGGCCAGCCGTCATACTGCGCCTGCTGCGCGGGGGGCCAGGTATCGTACGAAGCCTGTTGCTCCGCGGTCATGGCGGTACTCGCGGTTACGCCGGCCGGAGAAGCCGCTGCGGGAGGCGCCGCGTCGACCGGGGTCGCCGGCGGGACCGCCTCGGCATCCTGACCCAGCGCGGGGGCGGCGAACAACGCCACGGCGGCAGTGGTGGACAGTATGTTACGGATACGCATGGGATATCTCCTTCTGTTGTTCATCCCACGCGACGAACGCGAACCGTTTCCCGGCCTGTGTGAAAAATCCCCTGCCAGGATCGAACTCAACTCTGGGGTCCAGGGTATTGAAAGACAAGGGAACGCGTCCGTGTCGCCCGCGGCCGAAGAACGGCTTACCGTCAAATGTGTCGAAATCGGGGCAGAATGCTTTCGGGCGGATGTATCGACCGTTCATGCCGGACAGCAAAAAGGGCGGGACCGCCACGGCAGTCCCGCCCCCTTTCAGCGTGCGCTCACACCCTCTTGGGAAGGGCAGGCGCGCCGAAAAGCTCGTCAGTCGGCGTTGGGATCTTCGGCCGGGAGCGGCTCGTCGATCTCGCTAGCCGGGCGGCCCGGCCAGTAGTTGAGCGGAACGTTGCCGTAGTTCTTGCCCGCCTCGCGCGGGTTGATGCAGCCATCGGTCACCCCGTCCTCACAGATCGGGTATTCGGTCTTCGGAGCCGGAGCGCTCTGCACCGTTTCGCTCTCCACGAAGCGCATGTTGCCCATCGCGGCGGTACTCGCCGACGCCGACCCCATGCCCGGGGCAGCAGTCGCGCCAGCGGCCGTGCCCGCGCTCGCCGAAGCAGCGGGCGCAGCGCCACTCAGCTGAGCGCTGATCTGCGCCCAGGCGGCGGTACGCTGAGCCGGAGTCATCTCGTACACCTGGACGCGCTGCGCGTCGGTAAGCGCCCACCAGCCCTGCTGCTGTTCGGCACTCAACGTCCAGTAGTATTCCTGAACGCCGCCCGGCCACGCATCGTACGCCGCCTGACGGTCGGCGGGCCATCCGTCGTAGGACGTCTGCTGCGTAGCGTTCATGGAGAATTCGGCCTCGGCCGTTGCAGCGGTGTCTTGCGCAACGGCAGGGACGGCGAGAGCCAGCGCGGCTGCGCCAACGAAAATCATCTTACGCATTGGAGGGTTCTCCGTATCGTTGTCGTTGCACGCTCTACGCCGTAGGCACGGCTCGGTTCCGCCAGCACCCCTTGCGTGCCGGAAGCCCGTTCTCTAGATGTTCGCGCGGTCATGGCCCCTTCCGAATCCGCTCCCGTCCCTGCCGAATTCGGCGAAATTCCCGTTTACGCAGCGCGACTTAACGCGCCCCAGCGGGAAGCGGTACTGACCACCGAAGGGCCGGTGCTGATGCTCGCCGGCGCGGGCACGGGCAAGACCGCCGCGCTCACCGCACGCCTGGCACATCTCGTCGCAACGCGGCGCGCCTGGCCGAGCGAAATCCTCTGCGTCACTTTCACCAACAAGGCCGCGCGCGAAATGCGCGAGCGCGTGGGCCAGCACATCGGCCCGGCGGTTGAGGGCATGCCGTGGCTCGGCACGTTCCACTCGATCGGCGCCAAGATGCTGCGCCGCCATGCCGAACTGGTCGGGCTGCAATCGAACTACACGATCATCGACACTGACGATCAGTTACGGCTGCTCAAGCAGCTCATCCAGCAGAACGATCTCGACGAGAAGCGCTGGCCCGCGCGCCAGCTTGCCGGGTTGATCGACCGGTGGAAGAACCGTGGGCTCAACCCTGAAGACCTCGATGCAGTCGAGAACGAGGCTTACGCCAACGGGCGCGGACAGCAGTTCTATCGCCTCTACCAAGAACGGCTGAAGGCCTTGAACGCCTGCGATTTCGGCGATCTGCTGCTGCACATGTTGAACATCTTTCGGCGCGAGCGCGAGGTGCTCGCGCAGTACCGGCAGCGCTTCAAGTATATCCTCGTCGACGAGTATCAGGACACCAACGCGGTGCAGTACCTGTGGCTGCGGCTGCTGGCGCAGGAGCGCAAGAACATCTGCGTGGTGGGGGACGACGACCAGTCGATCTACTCGTGGCGTGGCGCCGAGGTGGCGAACATCCTGAAATTCGAGAAGGATTTTCCCGGTGCGGCGGTGATCAAGCTGGAGCAGAACTACCGCTCGACCCCGCACATCCTCGCCGCAGCCTCGGGCTTGATCGACGCCAACAGTCATCGCCTCGGCAAGACGCTGTGGACCGAGGCCAATGGCGGCGACAAGGTGCGCGTGATCGGCGTGTGGGACGCGCCCGAGGAAGCGCGCCGCGTGGGCGAGGACATCGAGCGACTGGAGCGTGAGGGCGCCACGCTCGACCAGGTCGCCATCCTCGTGCGCGCGCAGTACCAGACGCGCGAGTTCGAGGACCGCTTCATCCAGATCGGGCTCAGCTATCGCATCGTCGGCGGCTTCCGCTTCTACGAGCGCGCCGAGATTCGCGACGCGCTCGCCTACCTGCGAGTAATCGCGCAACCGCAGGACGATCTCGCGTTCGAGCGGATCTACAATCAGCCAAAGCGTGGGCTCGGCGCCAAGACACTGGAGAAAATGCACCAGCATGCGCGTGCCACCGGGCTTCCGCTCGCCGCCGCCTCGCTGCAACTGGCGGACAGCGACGAGCTGCCCGCGCGTGCCGCGAACACCATCGGCGGGTTGATGCGCCAGTTCTTCCAATGGCGCGAACAAGTGGACACCGTCACCCCGGCCGAGCTCCTGCGCACCGTGCTGGAGGAGACGGGCTACAACGCCATGCTCCAGGCCGAGAAGACCGCCGAGGCCGCGGGTCGGATCGAGAACCTGTCCGAACTCGCGCGCGCGATGGAAGAATACGAGACGCTCGGAGACTTCCTCGAGCACGTCAGCCTGGTGATGGACAACGACGCCGACCGGTCGAGCGAGAAGGTCACGATCATGACCATGCACGCGGCCAAGGGGCTCGAATTCGACAACGTCTTCCTGCCCGGATGGGAGGAAGGCGTTTTTCCCAGCCAGCGTGCGCTCGACGAAGGCGGGCTCGCGTCGCTGGAAGAGGAGCGCCGCCTCGCTTACGTCGCGATCACCCGCGCGCGGCGGCGCTGCATGATTCTCCACGCCGCCAACCGCCGCATCTACGGCCAGTGGACCAGCTCGATCCCCAGCCGCTTTGTCGGCGAGCTGCCCGCCGACCATATCGAGGAAGAAACCACGCTGACGGGCGGCGCCAGCCTGTGGCGCGCAGGAATGAGCGAGCACGAGGACCCCTTCGCGCACCTCGCCCGCACTAAGCCCGCGCGAACCCAGACCCGCGGCCCCGGCTGGCAGCGCGCGCTGACCACTGGCTACGACCCCAGTCCCAAGCGCGTGCGCGAGACCACCCGCAGCGCCGCCAGCTTCGCCGCCAAGCCGCGCACCGACGTGGCGATCGGCGCGCGGGTGTTTCATGACAAGTTCGGCTATGGAGTCGTCACCGATCAGGAAGGCAACAAGCTCGAGATCGAGTTCGAGCAGGCGGGCGCCAAGCGGGTGATCGACAGCTTCGTGACGGTGGCGGACTGACCAGCAGGAGACGCGAGATGGGCCGGATGAACATCGCCGAGATGAAGGTCGCCAAAGTCTATCCGATGTATGTTCAGAAAGCGGAGCGAAAAGGCCGGACCAAAGACGAGGTCGACGAAATCGTCTGCTGGCTGACCGGCCACGACCGCGCGAGCTTGCAGCGCGAAATCGACCGAGGAACCGATTTCCAGACGTTCTTCGACGAGGCGCCGGATCTGAATCCGAGCCGCTCGCTTATCACCGGGGTGGTGTGCGGAGTGCGCGTGGAGAACGTCGAGGAGCCGCTGATGCGCGAGGTTCGCTACCTCGACAAGCTGATCGACGAACTCGCCAAGGGCAAGGCGATGGAGAAGATACTGCGCGCCTGAGCGATCAGGGCTTCTTCGTCACGGCGTGACTACCGCGCGCTGTCAGCCGAAACCGACGCCGAGGAAGTCCGGCTTGGGGCCGTTCCACTCGCCTGCCGGAACGGACTCCTCATCCTCGTCGCGACGGCGGCGTTTGGGCTCGGGGCGTTCGGTACTTTCGGGCCGAGCCGCCTTCTCGCGACGCGGCTGACGCGCACGTTCCTCGCGCGGCTCGTCTTCGCGGTTTCGGCGCGAACGACGCGGGCGCTCCTCCTTGTCTTCCTGACGCTCCGCGCTAGGTTCGGGCGCGGGTCCCGGTGTCGGCGCGGGCTTCAGTTCAACGCGCACGTCGCTCTTGCCGAACTTGGGGATCTCGGCGCCGGTGAGCTTTTCGACGTTTTCGATCGCCTCTGCATCTTCGGGCGCGACGAAGGTGAACGCACGGCCCTTGGCCCCGGCCCGGCCCGTGCGGCCGATGCGATGGACGTAGTCGTCCGGGTGCCACGGCGTGTCGAAGTTGAACACGTGGCTCACGCCCTTCACGTCGAGACCGCGCGCGGCGACGTCGCTCGCGACGAGGATGTTGATTTCGCCCTTCTTGAACCGGTCGAGCTCGCGAATGCGGCTCGTCTGGTCCATGTCACCGTGAATCTCTCCGCTGGAGAAGCCGTGGTTCTGCAGGCTCTTGTTGACCTCGCGCACGGTGGTCTTGCGGTTGGCGAAGATGATCGCGGTTTCGACCATGTCGTTGCGTAGGAACCAGCGCAGCGTGTCACGCTTCTCGCGGCTCTTCACCATGACCTTGAAGGCGGTAATGTCCTTGTTGGTGCTCGCCGCGCGGCTGACCTCGATCCGCTTGGGATTGTTGAGGAACTTCTTCGCCAGCTTCTCAATGGGGGGCGGCATCGTTGCCGAGAACAGCATCGTCTGGCGCGTGTCGGGCAGCTTGGAGCAGATGAACTCGATGTCGGGGATGAAGCCCATGTCGAGCATGCGGTCGGCTTCGTCGATAACCAGCAGCTCGCAACCGTTGAGCATGATCTTGCCGCGCTCGAACAGGTCCATCAGGCGACCCGGCGTGGCGATGAGCACATCGACGCCTTCATCGAGCGCCTTGACCTGATCGCCCATCTGCACGCCGCCGATCAGCAGCGCCATCTTGAGATCGTGGTTGGTGCCGTACTTCTCGAAATTCTCCGCCACTTGTGCCGCGAGCTCGCGGGTCGGCTCGAGGATCAGGCTGCGCGGCATGCGCGCGCGGCGGCGACCACTGGCGAGGATGTCGATCATCGGGAGGACGAACCCTGCCGTCTTGCCGGTACCCGTTTGGGCGATCCCGATGATGTCCTTCATCATCAGGACCGGCGGGATCGCCTGCGCCTGAATCGCAGTCGGCTCGCTATAGCCGGCGGCTTCGACGGCTTTGAGAAGTTCTGGCGAAAGGCCGAGGTCGGCGAATGTCATCTGGTTCCGATATGTCCGGGTTTTGGGCGAGTGCCCGCCAATGCAGGGCACTTCGCACCTGCACAATCGCCGCGCCCATGCGCGGCACGGGGTGAAAAGTCAAGGAATGCCCGCTCGTGGCGGCAAGATCAATTCGCGGCTGCGACCACCTGATGCAGTCGCTCGACCTCGCATTTGGAGCCGGTCCGCGATTGTAGTTCGTCCCGGTCGATGCAGATCATTCCGTCATCGTTTCGCTCGACGTAGAAGCCCGAATAGAAATCCCGCGCGGTGCACGATCGCTCCAGTTGGGCCGAGAACAGCCGGCTGTCGCGCATGAAAAGCATCAGCCGATTGTCGCGCGTCGGCTGAACGGCGCCGATGGCGGCGATGGGCAGACAATCGTCTGCCTTTCGCTCGACGAGGCGGGTACGCGGCCCATTGGACGGAGCAACGAGGCTGGACATGTTCTGCCGCGCGGTCGCGCTCCTCGGCGATATACGGATGATGACGCGTTGCTCGATCCGAACCTGATGCTGCATCGGTGTTGCATGGATCGCGTCGAACGCGATCCAGCCGAGCAGGCTGGAGGGCCATGGAGCCACTGCTGTATCGGCCACCAGCGGCGCGGATAATTCCTGCGCCGGGGACGGCGGCCCGAACAGCAACAGCAGGGGCGCGAGAAATGCAGCGGGACTCGTCATCGGCGCTGTTTCAGGTTCTCCATGCGGCCACCGCAGCCATTGCGCGACAACCATATTGGTATGAGACCATTAGCGCAAACGCTTGAATGAGGCCTTAATCCGGGATCGGCTCACGGGACTGGCGAAACGCGGCGCCGCTGTGCCATAGGCGCGCCATGCATGAGAACGCCGCATTCTTCGCTGCCGCTGCCGACCTGCTCGGAACGCGGGGCTTCACCAGCGATCCGGCGACAATGGCGCCTTGGCTCACCGATTGGCGCGGGCGCTATACCGGAGCAGCCCTCGCCCTCGCCTCGCCTTCGGACACGGCGGAGACGGCGGCCTTCGTCCGGCTCTGCGCCGAGCATGGCGTGCCGATCGTCCCGCAAGGCGGCAACAGTGGCATGTCCGGCGGCGCGACGCCCGACGCGAGCGGCAACGCTGTCGTCCTGTCGTTGCGCCGGATGGACGCCGTTCGCTCCATCGACCCGGAATCGCGCGAGGCTGTGTGCGAGGCAGGGGTCATCCTCCAGAACCTGCATGATGCCTCCGCCAAACACCGGTTGCGGTTCCCGCTCACGCTCGGCGGGAAAGGATCGGCTACCATCGGCGGCCTGGTTTCGACCAATGCGGGTGGCACGCAGGTCCTGCGGCACGGGACGATGCGCGCGCAGGTGCTCGGCATCGAGGCGGTGCTCGCCGACGGAAGCGTTTTCGATGCACTCACTCCGCTCAAGAAGGACAACCGGGGGTTCGACCTCAAACAGCTGCTCATCGGCTCGGAGGGCACCCTGGGCATCGTAACCGCGGCGACCTTGCGCCTTCTGCCCGAAATCGGCGGCCGAACCGTCCTGTGGGCGGGCCTCGGCTCTATCGCCGACGCGCGGCGGCTTCTGCTCCATTTCGAAGCACGCGCAGGCGACCGCCTGGAAGGTTTCGAGGTCATTCCGGCCCATTGCCTGGCATCGGTGCTCGGCCACCTGCCCGATGCGCGCAGCCCGCTGGCGGACGAGCATGCATGGCACGCGCTGATCGAACTTGTGGGCGACGAGGCGGAGGCCGCCGCCCTGCTCGAGCTCGGCGAATCGCTGCTCGCCAGCGCATTCGAGGCAGGCGTCTTGAATGACGCGACGATCGCCGCGAACGAAGCCCAGGCGGAGCGATTCTGGCTTCTGCGCGACTCGATCTCGGCCGCCGAGCGCGCGCTCGGTCCGGCAATGCAGCACGACATCTCCGTGCCGGTCGATCGGATGGCAGATTTCGTCGACTGCGCGGTGCCCGATGTTGAGACGCGCTTTCCCGGCACGACCGCGGCCGCTTTTGGTCATCTGGGCGATGGAAACGTCCACTTCCACGTGCTCGCGCCCCGCGGCGCGGTTCGTGGCGAATGGGAAGAGACTGAAGGCAAGGCAATCAGCGCCTACGTCCACGATCTCGTCACTCGCTGGAACGGCTCGATCAGCGCCGAGCACGGCATTGGCCAGATGAAGCGCGACGAGCTCGGCCGGCTCGGCGACCCGGTGGCCCTGGCGATGATGCGCAGCGTCAAGCAGGCGCTCGATCCGCAGGGGCTCCTCAATCCGGGCAAGCTCGTGCCGCTTGCGCCAGCAACGGACACCAACTAAAGCGCGCGCTTCACGCGCGGGGCCTGGCCCCTTGCCGAACAGACATTCCTAGCGATCCGGAGAGATTTCATGGCCAGCGCGCCGCAGCCCAACCTGCCCCTGTTCTACAACGACCTCATGCCGCTCAACAGCCGCGATCACGCGAAGTGGCACAGCAAGTCGATCGATTCGGCCAAATGGCTGGTCGGCCAGCACGCCATCCCGCTGACGGTCGACGAGTTCGTCCAGGCGCAGCGCGATTATCCGATCGTCTTCTCCTCGGGCGACAATCCGCTTCCGCTGGCGCTAATGGGCCTCAACGAAGGCGTGAACACTTTCGTCGACGACGAGGGCAAGGTGAACGATCCGGTATATCTTCCGGCCTATATCCGCCGCTATCCGTTCATGCTCGCCAAGCTCCAGCCTAATTCGGACGAGCTCTCGCTGTGTTTCGATCCCACGACCGATGCGGTGGGCGAATTCAAGGACGGTGAAGCGCTGTTCGACGATGAGGGCAAGCCGGCAGCGGCGACCCAGCGCGTGCTGGAATTCTGCCAGCATTTCGAGGAAGCCGGTCAGCGCACGAAGAACTTCATCGACGAGCTCAAGAAGCACGAGTTGCTGATGGACGGCGAGATCGCCATTTCCACCAACGACAATCCGGACAATCCGTACATCTATCGCGGCTTCCAGATGATCAATCAGGAGAAGCTGCGTGAAGTGCGCGGCGACGTTCTGCGCACTTGGAACCAGAACGGGCTCATCGCCCTGATCTACGCCCACCTGTTCTCGCTGGACCTGATGCGCGCGATCTTCGCGCGCCAGCAGCAGCAGGACAAGGGCCCCAAGATGCCTGCTGCCACTGTCAACTGACGGCGCGGCGACGAGACGAGGTATGCGGGAGACGGCAGGGGCTTGAATAGTCCCTGCCAGCAACCTATTTTGCGAATTGTCGGAACGGCGCTCCCCTCATGGCCCTTCCGACTTGGTGCACTGCGGTGCACCTCCTCCCTGAACCTTGGCCACCTCGTGCATCTTGCACGAGGTGGTTTTTTCATTCCGCCGCCAGCGCCACCCCATCGCCGCGACCGATCGCCGCGACGGTATCCCCCAGCGTCCGCACGAAACCGGCCAGGAGCCGCCCCATCGCAGGGAGCCGCGCGGAAGGTTCGGAGAGCTGCGCGTCGAGATAGGTCGCGCGGCATATCTCGAGCTGCATCGCATGGATTCCGCGCGCCGGTATGCCGTGCCGATCGAGGATGAACCCGCCAGCATAAGGGCGGTTGTGCGCCGCGCGGCGTTCGTAGCGGGCGAAATATGCCAATCCCTGCGCCGCGAGCGACGGGGAGCAGGACGCTCCGAACCTGTCGCCTACGACGAACTCGGCCGGCCGATCGCCGGGAAACTTCGGCTTGAGCGGTGGCATCGAATGCAGGTCGACCAGCAGGGCCGCACCCCAGCGGTCGCGCAGCGTCTCGAGCGCGCCGCCTAGCGCCGCGTGATAGGGTCGATGGATCGCATCGATGCGCGCATCCAGCTCCTTCCGGTCGAGCAGCCCCTTCCAAATCTCGCCCAGCCCGCCGAGCCTGCGCGGCACGAGCCCCAGGCCGCTGCGCGAGCGACGATTGAGCAGCGAATTGCGGATCTTGCGCGGAGCCTCGCCCGATACCATCGACCAGTCCATGTCGTCGCTCGCGCGGTTGAGATCGAGCATCGCGCGCGGCGCGTGCGCCACCAGCAGCGCAGCGCCCGTCGCCGTGGCCAGCTCGCGCGCGAGCAGGTCCACGTGGCGGTCCTCCAGCCGGAGCGCGGAATATCGGGGATCGCGCATCGCGCCAAGCAATTCGGGCGGATAGTCGCGCCCCGCATGCGGGACCGCGATGAGGACGGGGATTGGCGTATCGGCCGGAACCTCCAGCGAATATGCAGGTCTGTCGAGGCCGGGAATCGACCCGCCCACCACGGCGGCAGCGCCGGAATTCGAGCTCGCGGGAGTGCCCTCGTCCATCACATCATTGCTCAACCGTTAGTGATGCTGTGTCAAAGCAGGCCAGCATCGAGATGGCCAAAGATTTCTTAAGCCGGGCACGCTATGGTCGGCGGCATGAACGAAAACACCGGTCTCAGGATACTCCTCGCCGAAGACGAGGACGCGATGCGCGGATACCTTGCCCGCGCTCTCGAAAATGCGGGATACGTGGTGGTCGCAGTGGATCGGGGGACCGAGGCCCTGCCGCTGCTCGAATCGCAACATTTCGACCTGCTCCTGTCCGACATCGTCATGCCCGAGATGGACGGGATCGAACTGGCCCAGCGATGCAACGAGGTGAGCCCGCGCACGCGCGTCATGTTCATCACCGGCTTTGCGGCGGTGACGCTGAAGGCCAGCCGCGAGCAGCCGCAGGCAAAGGTCCTGTCCAAGCCGTTTCATCTCCGCGATCTGGTTCTCGAGGTCGAGCGCGTGTTCGAGGACCGTCAGCGCGCGACCGTCTGAACTGCCGCAAACGGCACTTGCGCGCCGCCGAGCCTCTCGCTAAAGGGCGCGCCTGCCGCACGCAGCGGCACTGCCGATGGCTCGGGCGTATAGCTCAGTGGTAGAGCACTATGTTGACATCGTAGGGGTCCCAAGTTCAATCCTTGGTACGCCCACCATCGAAGCGGGAAGACCAAGAGGCGTCGCGAAAGCGGCGCCTTTTCTTCATCAGCCGTCATCCCGGGCTTGAACCGGGATCGGAACGAAAAGGCTCGCCGCAAGGCGGGCCTTTTTCGTTTCGGGGCGCTTCCCTTGCGCCCTCCCTCGCCTCTGCTAAAGCCCGCGGCAACCACTTCAGACAGACAGGGCAGACATGCAGAAAATCCAGGTCAAGAACCCGATCGTCGAACTCGACGGCGACGAAATGACGCGCATCATCTGGGAATGGATCCGCGAGCGGCTGATCCTGCCCTACCTCGACGTCGACCTGAAGTACTACGACCTGTCGATCGAGAAACGCGACGAGACCGAGGACCAGATCACGGTCGACGCGGCCAACGCGATCAAGCAGCACGGCGTCGGCGTGAAGTGCGCCACGATCACCCCCGACGAGCAGCGGGTCGAGGAATTCGGCCTCAAGAAGATGTGGGTCAGCCCCAACGGCACGATCCGCAACATCCTGGGCGGCGTGGTCTTCCGCGAACCGATCGTGATCGACAACGTGCCGCGGCTGGTGCCGGGCTGGACCGATCCGATCGTGGTTGGGCGCCATGCCTTCGGCGACCAGTATCGCGCCAAGGACACGCTGATCCCCGGCAAGGGCAAGCTGCGCCTCGTGTTCGAAGGTGAGGACGGCAAGAACATCGACATCGACGTGTTCGAGTTCCCCAGCTCCGGCGTCGCGATGGCGATGTACAACCTCGACGATTCGATTCGCGACTTCGCCCGCGCGAGCATGAACTACGGCCTCGACCGCGGCTGGCCGGTTTACCTGTCGACCAAGAACACTATCCTCAAGAAGTACGACGGCCGCTTCAAGGACCTGTTCCAGGAAGTGTTCGACAACGAATTCAAGGACAAGTTCGCCGAAGCGAAGATCACTTACGAACACCGCCTGATCGACGACATGGTCGCCAGCGCGCTGAAGTGGAGCGGCAAGTTCGTCTGGGCCTGCAAGAATTACGACGGCGACGTGCAGT
>CAMPGP010000018.1 GCA_946885545.1 uncultured Altererythrobacter sp. | reverse complement strand
TCATCTCGAGGCTGAACAGCGCCGCACCGGCGCCGACCGACTTGTCGTCCTCGATCCCGTCGCGCCGGTCGCGCAGCAGGCGGTCGGCGCAGTTGAACGCGATGTTTGTCGCGAGCGAGGACTTGCCCATGCCCGGGCGCCCGGCGAGGATGATGAGGTCCGAATTGTGCAGGCCACCGACCTTGTCGTTGATCGATGTCAACCCGGTGGTCTTGCCCGAGATGTGGCCGCCCGAATTGATCGCCAGCTCGATCATTCCCAGCGCCTTGTTGGTCGCCATGCCGAAGGTCGAGGCCTCGTTGCTGGTCGAGGCGCCCTCGGCAACCTTGAACAGGTCCGCCTCGGCCTGCGCTATCCGCTCCATCGGCGCGACGTCTTCGCTGGTGTCGAGCGCGCCCTCCACCAGAGTGCGGCCCACGCTGACCAGTTCGCGGAGCAGCGCAAGGTCGTAGATCTGCTGCGCCAGTTCGCGCGGGGCAAGCAGGCCCTGCCCGTCGGCTGTCAGCTGCGCGAGATAGGTGATCCCGCCCAGTTCCTTCAGCGCCTCGTCAGCCTCGAAATAGGGCTTGAGCGTTACCGGAGTAACCACCGCGTTGCGGTCGAGCAGGGTCAGCACGCGCTCGTAGACGCGCTGGTGAACCGGCTCGAAGAAATGCTCGGGCCGAATCGCGACCGGCAGTTCCTCGATCACCCGGTTGTCGATCAGCACCGCGCCGAGAAACGCCGCCTCGGCCTCGATATTCGCGGGCAGCGCGCGGCCCGCCACGGCTTGGGAATCGGGGCGAGTCAGGAGGTCTTGATCGGCCATCGCCGGCTTGTGCGCAGGCCTGCTTTGCGATGGCAAGTGCCGCGATGCCGCACCCGCTTGTGGATAGTGGGGATGACGCTCGGTGGGATATTTTGCGGTTCACGCAGAGATGGCAGAGGAAAGGAGAGGCGCAGAGGATTGATACTGCTTGGCGGTGTTTGACCCCGTCCTGCGACCGCGGAACCATCGCTGATCCCGGCTGAACAGAGCTCTCGCTATGCGAGGGTGACGTGAAGCGGCCCAAGGCGCATCATCTCTGCGCCTTTTCCTACCTCTGCGGCCTCTGCGTGAACGAATCTTCTCATTTCCGACCTGCCAACCAGCACTTGCCCCCGGCCCTTCGCATCTGCGAAAGCGGCGCGACCATGCCCGGCTCTCCCGACACTTGGCGCATCGCCCACATCGCGCTCGACCAGGACACGATCCTGTGGCGCAACGCCGATGTCGAGCAAGAGCGGCGGGTCGCGATCTACGACCTGATCGAGGAGAACACCTTCAAGCCGCTGCGCGCGGTCGAGAAGGGGCACGACGGGCCGTGGCGGCTGGCGTTGTCGGTGCAGGACGGGCGGCTGGCGATGGAAATCCGCGACATGGCCGAAGCGCCGGTCGAGACGCTGGTACTCGGCCTCGCGCGGTTCCGCCGCCCGATCCGCGAATATTTCGCGATCTGCGACAGCTATTACCAGGCGATCCGCAAGGCGACCCCGGCGGAGATCGAGACGATCGACATGGCCCGGCGCGGCATTCACAACGGCGCCGCCGAACTGCTGCTGGAGCGGCTCGACGGCAAGGTCGAGACCGACTTCGCAACCGCGCGGCGGCTGTTCACGCTGATCTGCGTGCTGCATATCAAGGGCTGACGGGGGAAGCATGGCTCGCAGGGGGAAACGGACCGGATCGCGTGCGCGCGTGCTCGCGGCACTGCTCCTGGCAGTGCTCGCCGCGGGCGGCTGGCTGTGGTGGGATCTGCAGAACTGGCGGCCAGACGAGGCCGCCTACGCCGACCAGGGGGTCGAAGTCGGCGCGGTCGACGGCGCTGTCAATTTCCGAACGTTGCGTGCGACCGGCGCGAGCTTCGCCTACCTCGACGCGAGCGACGGGGCCGAGGCGCACGACGTCGCGTTCGGCCGCAACCTCGCCGCCGCTCGCGGCGCTGGGCTGCAGGTCGGCGCGGTCCACCGCTTCGATCCGTGCACCATGGCCGATGGGCAATCCGCCAACTTCGTCACCATGGTCCCGCGCGATCCGGAACTGCTCCCCCCTGCGATCGAGCTTTCGCGTACCGCCGACGACTGCCCCGAGCGGGTCAGCGACGCCGCGGTCGAAAGCGAGTTGATGACGCTGATCAACCAGATCGAGATGCATGCGGGCAAGCCGGTGATCCTCAAGATCGATCCGGGGTTCGAGGACCGCTACCATCTCGCGGGCATGTTCGAGCGCAACCTGTGGTTGACCCGCACGCGGCTGGAGCCCGAATATGCCGGGCGCCCCTGGCTGCTGTGGACCACGAACACCACCTTGCGCACTGCCGCTGCCGAAGAGCCGCTGCGCTGGGTGGTGGCGCGGCCTTGAGGTTTCGGAGTAGGGGGGGCGGCATGACTGATGATGACCTGATCGCCGCCGCGCGGGCCGCGGCGGAGCAATCCTATTCCCCGTATTCGAGCTTCGCGGTCGGCGCGGCGCTTCGCTTCGCCGACGGCAGCGTGGTGACGGGGACCAATATCGAGAACGCCAGCTATGGCCTTGCGCTTTGCGCCGAGACGGTCGCGGTGGCCAAGGCGATGGCCGACGGGGTGCGCGGGGGGCTCGTCGCGGTGGCGGTGACCGGGCCTTCCGATACGCCGATCACGCCGTGCGGGCGCTGTCGGCAAGTGCTCAACGAGCTTGCTGCGCTCGGCGGGACCGATCCCGAAGTGCTGTGCGTGGGGCCGGGCGAAGTGCGCCGCACCACGCTCTCGGCGCTGCTGCCTCAGGCCTTCGGCCCCGACAGCCTGACGTAGCGCCCCCTCCCGCACGGGGAGAGGGCGCCAACAATCAGAAGCGTACGCCGACGCCGGCCACGACCTGGTCGGTCGTCGCGTTGCCGTACGTGCCGTCGACCACGTCCTTGTAGTTCGAACGGCGATATTCGACGCGGCCTTCGAACGGGCCGGGCAACTGGACCTGCAAGCCGCCGCCGAAGCGCAGGCCGCCAGCATTGTCGTCGAGTTCGTCGAGCGAGCCCGAGGAGGTGAACGCCTTGGTGTCGAGCGCCGTGTAGCCGACCTTGCCGTAGGCGGCGATGCCCGGGGTCAGCGCCACGCCGGCGCGCGCGCCGATGTAGTACTGACCGTCGGCGTCGAGCCCGTCGCGTGCGCCGTCGAAGTCGTCGGGAAAGGTGGTCGAGCCGCCGCTCTTCGACAGCTCACCCTCGACGCCCACGAAGGCGCTGCCGAGGCTGATGTCGTAGCCCGCGTTGATACCGTAGACCGCCGAATCGGCATCGGCGCTGACCGAGCCGTCGGACGATTCGACGTCGATCCCCTCGTATCCGCCGATGGCGCCGACATAGAGGCCGCCGGGGGCGGTGTTGTCCTGCGCCATGGCCGGGGCCGCGGCAAAGCCGGCTGCGACCGCTGCCAGCGCGAAAACATTTTTCATCTTGTATCCTTTCGCGTGCGTTGAATTGCACGCGGGCGCAGATCGCGCTCGACGCCTTGCCTTGTCATGAACCACTCGCCGCCACGGGTGCGAGCCGCGACGGGGCGTTCAGTCTGCGCCTTCAAGCCACTCGAGCAGAGCGCCGAGACAGTCGCGACCCAGTTGCTGGCAGCGCTCGGGCGACCAGTTCTGCTCGGGATCGGGCAGGTCGTCGTTGTCCTTGTAGGGCATCTCCAGCGTCATCGCGGTCGCGCCGAAGCGATGCGCGACCTGCGTGGTGCTCATCGAGAGGTTTGCCTGCCCGGGCTTCGAGGCGACATAGCCCTTCGCGGTCTGGAAATCGGGCGTGCGCCGTTCCAGGATCGCACGGTAGCGGGTGAATCCGGCGTAGTGCTCGTCGGTCAGGTCGGGGATGCCTTCGTAGCCGGCGAGGAACACCGCCGGGATCGCTTCGTCGCCGTGGACGTCCATCGCGAAATGGACCCCGCTCTCGTCCATCGCATTGCGCAGCGCGAGCACTTCTGGCGAGTTCTCCAGGGTGGGGTTGTCCCATTCGCGGTTGAGGTTCACGCCCTTGGCATTGGTACGCAGGTGCCCGCGGCGCGAGCCGTCGGGGTTGCAGTTGGGCACCACGTGGAAGCGGCACTTGGCCCGCAGCGCGCGCGCGACCGGGTCGGCGGGATCGGTCAGGCGGTCGAGCGCGCCTTCCATCCACCACTCGGCCTGCGTTTCGCCCGGGTGCTGGCGCGCGTAGAGCCAGACCTGCTTCTCGCCCTCGCCCAGTTCGAGGCAGTCGATCGGCTGGCCGTCGAGCGTGGTGCCGAGGCGGCGGTAAGAGACCCCTTCGCTCGCGGCGCATTCGGCGACGAGGTCGTGGTGACGCTCCATCGAATAGGGCGCGAAATAGGCGAACCAGGCGAGATCGCTCGCAGGCGTGTAGCGCACGGTCAGCGTGCCGCCGTCGGCATCCTTGTCGTAGCTGCTCGGCGCGGCGGCCCAGTATTCGCGATCCTCGCTCACGCGGCAGTTGTAGTCGGGCCAGCCGAGCGGATAGGCCGAGGTTTCGAGCCCGGTGATCCTCAGCACCAGCTCGCGCCCGGCCGCGCCGCTGACGCGGAAGTGGAACCACTGCTTGAATTCGGACTGGTGATCCTGCCGAATGGCGAGCGTGGCACCCGCTCCGTCGACCGACAGCACCTCGATGTTGCCGCTGTCGAAATTCCCGTCGATATGGATGTCGCTGGCGCTTTTCTTCATTCGTTGACCCTGACTGTTATCGTTTCGCCGTTGTTGCCGGGGAAGTCCCGGAACAGCGCGTTCGCCACTGCCGCGGCATTGGCGGGGGTATCGGCATAAGGTGAATTGTCACTTACCGAAAATTGCGCGCGGCCTTCCCAATATGTCGCGTTGGTCGCCTTGTCACGGATCATCACGCCGATCTGCGTGTCGATCATCTCGCGCGGCCCGCCGCCCAGGTTGATGCCCAGTCCGAGCCCGACGCCCGAACCGTAACTTCCGGTAGAGCCGCCGACGCCCACGCTCACCGGGCCGCGGCGCTGGCCATTGGGGCCCGAGCGATAGCGTTCGACCCGCACTTGCGCGATCTGGTCGGCACTGGCGCGCGGCGCCTCGCGGTAGCCGAGCGCGGCCAGCTCGCGCGCCACCGCGTCCTTGTACGGTGCGAGTGCGAGTGAATCGCCTTCGAGCCCCGGCGCGGTCTCGACGAAGACCGTTCCTTGCCCGAGCTGCGCGGTCCGCGAAGGCTCGACGAAACGCGTCACCTCGACCGGGCCGGTCACGGCGGGGGTGGCGCAGGCGGACAGTGCGGCGAGCGCGGCACTGGCGAGTGCGAACGTGGCAGACTTCATCGGGCGACTCCTTCGGGTTGCCTCACCAACGCGCGTACCCGGCCATGCGTGCCCGGTGCGCGCCGAAAGACGAACGCTTCCTTTACCATGACTGCCCTAGCACGTCCGGATGGATTGCAAGCCACCCGTCCTGGTGACCGGCGGCGCCGGCTACATCGGCAGCCACGCGGTGCTCGCGCTGCTCGATGGCGGCTGGCCGGTCGCGGTGCTCGACGATCTGTCGACCGGCTTCCGCTTCGCGGTGCCGCAGACGGTGCCGTTCTACCGGGGCGACGTTGCCGATGGCGAGTTTGTGGCGCGGATTGTGGCCGAGCAGGGCATCGGTGCGGTAATGCATTTTGCCGGATCGGTGGTGGTGCCCGAATCGGTCGCCGATCCGCTCAAATACTACGACAACAACACCGCAAAGAGCCGCGCGCTGATTGCCGCGCTGGTTCAGGCTGGGGTGCCGCATCTGATCTTCTCCAGCACCGCGGCGACTTATGGCATGCCGGACGTGTCGCCCGTCACCGAGGATACGCCGCAGCAGCCGATCAACCCCTACGGCTGGTCGAAGCTGATGGTCGAGCGTATGCTGGCCGATGTCGCTGCGGCACACGTACTGAACTACTGCGCGCTCCGGTATTTCAATGTTGCGGGGGCCGATCCGCAGGCGCGCGCCGGGCAGTCGACCGCGGGCGCGACGCACCTGATCAAGGTCGCTTGCGAAGCGGCGACCGGCAAGCGCGGCCATGTCGACGTGTTCGGCACGGATTACGCCACGCCCGACGGAACCGGGGTGCGCGACTACATCCACGTCAGCGATCTCGCTGCGGCGCACGTGCTCGCGCTCGAGGCGCTGATCGCCAAGCCGGGCCGGTCGCTGACGATGAACTGCGGCTACGGTCGCGGGTTCTCGGTGAACGAGGTGCTCGATGCGGTAGACCGGGTGACCAATCGCACGATCGAGCGCCGCTACGGACCGCGCCGCGCGGGCGATCCCGATTCGCTCGTGTCCGACCCCGCGCTGATTCGCGCGACGTTGCCGTGGGAGCCGCGCCACGCCGATCTCGAGCAGATCGTCTTCCACGCGCTGCAGTGGGAACGCGTGCTGGCCGAGTTGCGACCCGAGCGGCAAGGCGGCATGGACCGTGTCCGTCCCGCGGCCTGACTGCGCTTGACTTTGCCGCCTGCCACCCTTAGGCGCGCGGCTTGATTTTACGGCATCGGGGGACCATCTCCGGTGCCGCTTTCATTCCCGGGAAAGACCAATGAAGATCCGCAACAGCCTCAAGTCGCTCAAGGACCGCCACCGCGATTGCCGCGTGATCCGTCGCCGCGGGCGCACCTACGTCATCAACAAGACCAACCGCCGCTTCAAGGCCCGCCAGGGCTGATGCGGTTCGCGCCGCGACTCGCTCGCGGCCGCGATGGATCGAAGGGCCCTCGCGCAAGCGGGGGCTTTTTGCATGCGTGACGTTGAAGCGGTCGTGTTCGACGTGGGCAGGGTTCTCATCCAGTGGGAACTGCGCGCGCTGTTCGAAAAGCTGATCGACGATCCGGCGGAGCTCGACTGGTTCCTCGCCAACGTCGTGACCGAGGAATGGCACTTCCAGCACGATGCCGGGCGGCCGCTCGGCGAAATGGTGCCCGAACGGCAGGCCGAGTTCGTCGAACACGCCGCCCTGATCGAGGCCTATGCCACGCGCTTCCTCGAGACGATCCCCGGCCGCGTGCCCGGCACCGCCGCTCTGGTCGAGCGGCTGGCGGCGCGCGGGATGCCGCTCTACGCGATCACCAACTTCGGGGCAGAGTTCTGGGCCATGTTCCGCCCGACCGAGCCGGTGCTGGACCGCTTTGCCGAAATCGTCGTCTCGGGGCAGGAGAAACTGGCGAAGCCCGATCTGGCGATATTCGAGCTGGCGGCGGGGCGCTTCGGCCATGCGCACGACGCGATGCTGTTCATCGACGACAACCTCGCCAACGTCGACGCGGCGCGATCGCTCGGCTGGCAGGTGCATCATTTCACGGATGCGGAGGACCTCGAAGGCGATCTTGCGGCGCGGGGGCTGATCTGAAAAAGGGCCCCCGGCGCGATGCCGGAGGCCCTTGCAGTCGCCACCCTTGCCGGAGAGGACGGGTGGGGGATCAGTTGCCGTTGCAGCGCGCGAGGTCGTCGGCGGGAAGCGCTTCGCCCTTCGCGGTGAAGGTGGTCACTTCGCCGAGCTCGCGCACGACGCGCTGGCAGACGACGACGGGCCGAGAGGTGGCTTTGGCCGCGACGCAGCTCGTGCCCTGGCACTGCCAGGCGACGCCGCCGATAATGTTGGTGCGCTCCGCCGCGGGGGCGACCAGCTCGGCGGTGTAGAATGCCGCGCCGTTGGCCTGCGCCGGGGTCGGGGTGACGAGAGCGCTCAGCGTCACTGCGCTGTAGACCAGCGCCAGCGAGACGGCACCGACGGTGCGGGAGAGGGAGGAGTTGGAGAGGGTCATCGGTTTTGTCCTTGCAGGGGCTTCCTTCGCCAACCAGTTTCGTTTAGATACTGGTTGCGAATCGCTACCTACAATGCCAGATGATAGGTTGCAAGAGAAAACTTAGTTTACATTTTTCGATTTTGTGACAGCGCGCCTTCGGGCTACACAGGGCGCAGGAGACGATCCGATGGGTGATGGCCGATGGGCGATGTGAGAGAACCGCTACGCGAACTGACGAGCTGCGGCTTGCCCGAGGCGCTCGAGGTTATGGGAGAGCGCTGGAGCTTCATGATCCTGCGCGCCAGCTTCAACGGGCTGCACCATTTCGAGGAATTCCTGAGCGAGCTCGGGATTGCGCGCAACATCCTTTCCAACCGCCTCGCCAAGCTGGTCGAACACGGCATCCTCGACCGCCAGCCGTGCCCCGACGACCGCCGCCGCATCGAGTACCGGCTGACCGCGAAGGGCTTCGACCTGCTGCCCGCGATGGTCGCGCTGCGCCAGTGGGGCCAGAAATACGGTTCCGAAGTGGTCGAGGACCCGATCCTAGTCGACGAACTCGACCGGCTGCCGATCGGCCCGACCTCGATCCTCGCTCACGACGGCCGCGTGCTCGGGCCGAAAGACCTGCGCCTGGTCAAACCCGACCAGCTGGGCCTGCGCGAAGACGGCACCCGCGCCAAACCGGGCGACCCGCTGGGCTTCGGCGACGTGGCCTATCTCGACCGCGTGCAGGCGGCGGAGTAGCTATCTCTCCGGTATCGGTGTGGGGTGGCGGATAGCGACCCCTTTGCGGACATCTTGGAACCTGTTTATTCAGTGCCAATCTAGCGCAGAGAGAGCTTGAGCAGTTGGCATATGATCCAAAGCGCGAATATGCGGAACTACTATCGTCCACGGTGCGTGGGGGGGTGAACTTCTCGGGACGTTCGAGCCGAACGGAGCTCATTGTGTACCTTATTGCTCTATCGCTAATAAGCTGGCTCCTCCGCTCACTGCTGATTTTCGGCGTGGGACATGAAAGCTTTGAAACACTTGGTACTTTGATAAGTTTTATTTTTTACGCTCCTTTGCCTGCGCTTTTTGCCCGAAGGCTGCACGATCAAGGCAAGAGCGCATGGTGGACAAGCCTGTTGCTAGCTCCTGTTGCTATTGGTTGTATTTCATCTCCAGACGGAGACCCGCAGCCATTTATCATTCTTCAATCCATCGGGCTTGTTTCGGCTGTAGTGATAATCGTCTTGTCTCTGTGGAAGGGAAACGCAGGCGGGAACGCCTATGGGCCAGATCCACGGTTCCCGGAGTAATGTCCGCTAACCACCCCTAAGCAGACATTTTCCTACACGCCCCGCGTTTGCTAACGTTCAGCCTCGCTCTTTCGCATCGTGACGACCCGGCCAGGCCCGCGCAAGGCGACACCGTCGCCGGCCAAGGCGACACTTTTTGCTGCAAGGTGACACGTCTTGCGGGCAAGGCGACACTTTCCCGCACAAGGCGACATTCTTTGCCCTGGACTGTGTAACATGCGGTCCATGTCTCGCCCGGCAGACCCGAATCGGCGCGGCATCTTACACCGTTACGAATGCCAGCCTGCCACCGCATAGCGGCCATCACGCCCGGGGCGGCTGCCTGCGATAGCTGAGCGCTTCCGCCACGTGGATGCGGCCTACCGTTCCCGTGCCCGACAGGTCCGCGATCGTCCGGGCCAAGCGTAGCATGCGGGTGTAGCCCCTCGCGGACAGGCGCATTGCCTCGGCGGCCTGCATCAGCAGCCTGCGGCCCGGTTCGTCGGGGGTGGCGAAGCGCTCCAGCGGGTCGCCGTCGAGTTCGGCATTGGTGCGGGCCTTCGTCTCGGCGAAGCGCGCGGTCTGGAGTGCGCGGGCGCGGGCGACGCGGGCGGCGACGTCTGCCGAGCCTTCGGCGGGTGGCGGCAATGCGAGGTCGGCGGCGCTGACTGGGTCGACCTCGACGTGCAGGTCGATCCGGTCGAGCATCGGGCCCGAGACCTTGCTCTGGTAGTCGGCGGCGCAGCGCGGCGCGCGGCTGCACGCGAGCGCGGGATCGCCGAGGTGCCCGCAGCGGCACGGGTTCATCGCCGCGATCAGCTGCACCCGCGCGGGAAAGGTGACGTGGGCATTGGCCCGCGCGACGTCGACCTTGCCGGTCTCGAGCGGCTGACGCAGCGAATCGAGCACTGCGCGCTGGAATTCAGGCAGTTCGTCCAGGAACAGCACGCCGAGGTGCGCGAGGCTGACCTCGCCCGGCTTGACCTTCAGCCCGCCGCCGGTGAGCGCGGCCATGCTCGCCGAATGGTGCGGCGCGCGGAACGGGCGCGCGCGGTTGATCCGCCCGCCTTCCAGCGTGCCCGCGACCGACTGGACCATAGAAACCTCGAGCGCCTCGCCGCTGCTCAGCTCGGGCAGGATGCCCGGCAGGCACGAGGCGAGCAGACTCTTGCCCGCGCCAGGCGGCCCGATCATCAGCAGGTTGTGCCCTCCGGCCGCGGCGATCTCCAGCGCGCGCTTGGCGGTTTCCTGCCCTTTGACCTGCTTGAGGTCCGGCCCGTGCGCCGCCGCCTCGACCTCGCCGGGCGGCGGATGGGGCAGGCATTGCGTGCCCTTGAGATGGTTGAGCAGGCTGATCAGGTCGGGCGCGGCGATCACCGGCACGTCGCTCGCCCAGCGTGCTTCGGAGCCTTGCGCCGCGGGGCACACCAGCCCCGCCTCCTGCTCGCTCGCATGGAGCGCGGCGAGCAGCACGCCGGGCGAGGCGACCACGCGCCCGTCGAGCGCCAGTTCGCCCACCGCGACGAAATCGGCGAGGTGCTCGGCGTCGGTCACGCCCATGACCGCAAGCAGCGCCAGCGCGATCGGCAGGTCGTAATGCGAGCCTTCCTTGGGCAGGTCGGCGGGGGAGAGATTGATCGTGATCCGCTTGGGCGGCAGCGCGAGACCCATCGAGGAGAGCGCGGCGCGCACCCGTTCCTTGCTCTCGCCCACCGCCTTGTCCGCCAGGCCGACGATATTGAACTTGGGCAGCCCCGGCGCGACCGAGCACTGAACCTCGACCGCGCGCGCCTCTAGCCCGAGGTAGGCGACCGTCCTCACCAGTGCGACCAAGCCGAAATCCCCCCTGTTCCCCGCAGAGGTTGTGGCGGCTCGGCGCGCCCCTGTCGAGGGTGGCCGGTGCGATTGCTCGAAGATGGAGCGAACGCGGGTAACGCGATGGCAAGCATAGCGCTTCGCACTTGGGCAAGGGGCGGGGCGGCATACTTCGGGCATGCGCAAGCTTCTTCTCGCTCTCGCCACCGGTGCTGCCGCGATCGCCGCGCCCTCGTACGCGCGTGAGGTCGTCACGACGGTGCTGGTCGAGGAATGGGTCGAGACCGGTTCGGCGCGCTTCGTTGCCGCGCAAGAGGCGGCCGAGCGCCAGGCGATCGCCAGCTATGGCCCGTTCCGTGTGTTGGCGGGTGAGCGGGCGGCGCTCGTCGACGTGACCGACGCGGCCAGCCCGGCGCAATTCGCCGCGATGCTGCGCGACTATCCCGCGCTGACCACGCTCGAAATGGTCGAATGCCCGGGCACCGAAGACGACCGCGCGAACCTCGCCATCGGGCGGATGATTCGCGCCGCGGGCATCGCCACGCACGTGCCCCGGGGCGGTTCGGTCCGCTCGGGCGCGGTCGAGCTGTTCCTGGCCGGAGCGACGCGGCAGATCGATGACGGCGCCGAATTCGCGGTTCATTCGTGGATCGACGAGGACGGGCGCGAGGCGGATGATTTCGCCGCCGATGCCGCAGTCCACGCGCCCTACATCGCCTATTATCGTGAGATGGGGATGGACGAGGCGGGCGCGCGGGCGTTCTACGCGATGACCAATTCGGCCAGCTTCGCCGAAGCGAAATGGCTCGACGCGGGCGAGATGCGGCGCTGGATTTCGAACGAGGCGGTCCAGACTCAGCCGCGCATCGCCTATCTTGACTTGGCGCGCGCGCTGCCCTAGTCGCGCGGCCAAGCAGGAGGTCGTCCTTCGGGGGCGGCCCTTTTTGTTTTCGATTCAGAGGTCATCATGAAGCGCACTTTTCAGCCCAGCAACCTCGTCCGCGCCCGCCGCCACGGCTTCTTCGCGCGCAAGGCGACCCCGGGCGGCCGCAAGGTCCTTCGCGCCCGCCGCAACCGCGGCCGCAAGAAGCTCTGCGCGTAACTTGTTTTCCGCACGCCCATCCGGGCGTGCGATTTCCTCGCGCCTGACGGCGCTGCGGGCGGCCGGTCGGCCTTGCGGGCTCCCAAGTGGGAGCCCGTTTCGTGCGCGCTTACCTTCGCCAATCTTCCGCCTTATGCTTCGCAAATGACCATCGAGACGATCCGCAAGCGCGCCGATTTCGTCGCCGCGAATCGGGGCTTGCGCGTGGCGCGGCCCGGCTTTGTGCTGCTCGCGCATCCCAACGGCGGGCGCGGCACGCGCTTCGGGGTCACCGTCACCAAGAAGATCGGCAATGCGGTCGTGCGCAACCGGATGAAGCGGCGCTTCCGCGAATTGCTCCGCGCGCAGCTGCCTACCGCGGGCCTGCCCGACACCGATCATGTGCTGATCGGCCGCGACGGCGGGGTCGAGCGCGACTTCGCGAAGATGGGCGACGAACTCGCCGAGGCGCTGCGCCGGGCCGCCGCGGGCAAGGGCGATCCGCCGCGCGGTCGCCGCAGGCCGCGCAAGTGAAGTACCTCTTCATCCTGATCGCGCGCGCGTGGCAGCTCGGCCCTTCGCGGGTGCTGCCGCCCACCTGCCGCTATGCCCCGAGCTGCTCGCAATATGCGATCGAAGCGCTCGGCAAGTACGGGGCAATCAAGGGTGGATGGATGGCGGTGAAGCGTATAATGCGCTGCCACCCATGGGGCGGGCACGGCTATGATCCGGTGCCGTAGTGCCTATATAATACACCTACTGCGACAAGACACGGGATCGATACCTTGCACAACCAGCGCAACCTCCTGCTCGCCGTCCTGCTGAGCGGCCTGCTCATCCTCGGGTGGGACGCCGCGATGGGCTGGCTCTATCCGCAGACCGACAGCGCCGTGACCCAGGGCAAGGTCGACACGCCATCCGAAGCGATCGAGGCGCGCCACACGCGCGAGGGCGGCCTGGTGGATCCGGGCGAGATCGCGCAGGAGCGCGCCGACCTCGAAACCTCGCTCGCCGCGCGCGACCGCGTGGCGATCGACGCGCCGCAGATTGCCGGGTCGGTCAACCCGGTCGGTGCGCGGGTCGACGATGTCACGCTCAAGGGCCAGCGCGAATCGGTGGATGAAGACAGCGGCCCCGTGCGGCTGTTCTCTCCGCAGGGCACCCCGGCGCAGCATTTTGCCCAGTTCGGCTGGGTCGGCGAGGGCGTCACCGCGCCGGACGCCGAAACCGTATGGCAGGTCGAGGGCGGTCCGCTCTCGCCCTCCAGCCCGGTGACGATGCGCTGGAACAACGGCGAGGGGCAGCTCTTCACGATCCGCCTGACGGTGGACGACAATTTCCTCATCACCGCCAAACAGACCGTCGCAAACACCGGCGAAGGTGCGGTGATCGTTCGACCGTTCGCCTTGCTCAACCGCACCAGCCGCACCGCAAGCGTCAGCCAGTGGACGCTGCATTCCGGCCCGATCGGCTACTTCGGAGACGGCGTGCAGTTCGGCCCCGACTACGACGAACTCGACGAGGATGGCCCGCAAGAGCCCGAGGGACGCGCGGGCTGGATCGGCTTTACCGATATCTATTGGCTCTCGGCGATCGTGCCGCAGGCCGGCAGCGATCCGACAGCCGATTTCCGCGCACTGGGCGGCGAGCACTATCGTGCCTCGCTCGTCTATCAGCCGGTCAGCGTGGCGCCCGGGCGGCAGGTCAGCCGCACGACGCGGCTGTTCGTCGGCGCCAAGGACAACGAAGTCCTCAACGATTACGAGGCCGCGGGCATTCCCGGGTTCGACAATGCGATCGACTGGGGCTGGTTCGGGGTGATCGAGAAGCCGATCCTGTGGCTCCTCAAGCAGCTCTACGACCTTGCCGGCAACTTCGGCGTGGCGATCATCCTGCTTACCGTGGTCGTGCGCCTGCTGATGTTCCCCATCGCGCAAAAGCAGTTCGCCTCGATGGCCGCGATGAAGGCCGTCCAGCCGAAGATGAAGGCGATCCAGGAACGCCACAAGGACGACAAGCAGAAGCAGCAGCAGGAGATCATGAAGCTGTACAAGGACGAAGGCGTGAACCCGCTCGCCGGGTGCCTTCCCCTGCTGCTCCAGATTCCGATCTTCTTCGGCCTCTACAAGGTGCTGATGCTGTCGATCGAGATGCGCCACAAGCCGTTCGCGCTGTGGATCGAGGATCTTTCCGCGCCCGACCCGGCGCATATCCTCAACCTGTTCGGACTGCTTCAATTCGACGTCCCGAGTCTGATCGCGATCGGTCCGCTCGCGGTGCTGCTGGGCGTGACGATGTGGCTGACCTTCAAGCTCAATCCGACCGCGATGGACCCGATGCAGCAGCAGATCTTCAGCATCATGCCGTGGGTGCTGATGTTCGTGATGGCGCCTTTCGCGGCCGGGCTGCTGCTCTACTGGATCACCAATAACGTGCTGACGCTGGCGCAGCAGAGCTACCTCTATTCGCGCAATCCGCAGCTCAAGGCGCAGGCTCAGAAGGACAAGGCCGACCGCGAAGCGAAGGGCGAAGCGTGACCGACCGGGCCGAGCTCGAAGAGCGCGCCGGGAAGCTCTTCTCCGGACGGGTGGAGTTTCTACTGTCGGCGCCGGAGCTCAAGTTCCTGCCCGACCCGAAGGTGCCCGAGATCGCCTTCGCCGGGCGCAGCAACGTAGGCAAGAGCTCGCTGCTCAACGCCCTCACGGGGCGCCGCGCTATCGCGCGTACCTCGGTGACGCCGGGGCGGACGCAGGAACTGAACTTCTTCGAGGTCGGCGAACCGACGCTGTTCCGGCTGGTCGACATGCCCGGCTACGGCTTCGCCAAGGCGCCGGTGAAGGTGGTCGAGCGGTGGAAGCAACTCGTGCGCACCTATCTCAAGGGGCGCCAGGTCCTCCAGCGTACGCTGGTGCTGGTCGATTCGCGCCACGGACTGAAGGACGTCGACCGCGAGATGCTGAAAATGCTCGACGAGACCGCGGTCGGCTATCGCCTGGTGCTGACGAAGGCGGACAAAATCAAGGCGAGCGAGCTGGGCAAGGTCACCGAAGCCGTCGCCGCCGAAGCGCGAAAGCATCCCGCGGCATTCCCCACGATCCACGTGACGAGCTCGGAAAAGGGCATGGGCATCGCCGAACTTCGCGCCGCCGTGCTGGAGGACGCCCGCGTCTAGCGCGCGAACAGTTTCGCGTCGTCTTCGAAGGCCTTGATCTCGAGCGCGTTGCCGCTGGGATCGCGGAAGAACATCGTCGCCTGCTCCCCTGGCTGCCCGGCGAAGCGCACGGTCGGCTTCATCGCGAATGCGACGCCCGCGGTGCGCAGCCGATCGGCCAGCGTGCGCCAGTCCGCCATCGCCAGCACCACCCCGAAATGCGGCACCGGCACGCCGTGGCCGTCGACCTTGGTGCTCGCGCGGTCGCCCGCCTGCCCCGGCACGAGATGCGCCACGATCTGGTGGCCGAAGAAGTCGAAATCGACCCAATCGTCGCTGCTGCGCCCTTCGCGGCAGCCCATCGTGACGCCGTAGAAGCTGCGCGCGGCGGCAAGGTCGTGGACCGGAAAGGCGAGGTGGAACGGGCGCAGGCTGGTGCTCATGCGCAAGTGGTAGCGCTTCGACCGTATCAGGCAAGCCGTTCAGCCTCGACAGGCCTTCGATGTACCCGTAGTGCCCGCCCGGCAAGCAAGGTGGGCGTGCGAATGAAGCTGATAATCGGCAACAAGAATTACTCGAGCTGGAGCCTGCGGGCCTGGCTCGCGGTCAAGCAGTCGGGTCTCTCGTTCGAGGAGCTGATCGTCAATCTCGGCGGAGACGAGTGGGATTCGGTGCGCCGGGAATCGGGCGAGATCATGCCTTCGGGCAAAGTCCCCGTGCTGTGGGACGGCGAGACGGTGATCTGGGACAGCCTGGCGATCCTCGAATACCTCGCCGACAAGGTCGGGCGCGAGCGCTTCTGGCCGAAGGACGACACCGCGCGCGGCATGGCGCTGTCGATGGTCGCCGAGATGCACAGTTCTTATCAGGCACTGCGCGGCGAATGCCCGATGAACATCCGCAAGCGCTTCGGCGGGGTGCAAATCTCGGACGAGACCAAGCAGGACATCGTCCGCATCCTCCAGCTCTGGGCGGAGGCGCGCGCGCGCTTCGGCAAGGGTGGCCCGTTCCTGTTCGGCACTTTCGGCGCCGCCGACATCTTCTACGCGCCGGTCGTGACGCGCTTCGTCACTTACGGGATCGGCGTGCCCGGCTTCGCGCAGGCCTACATGGAGGCGGTGTGGGAACACGAATGGATGCAGGCCTGGATCGAAGGCGCGGAAGAAGAACAATGGGTCATCGAACAATACGAAGCCGCGCCTCGCGCCTGATCGCGGGCGTCGCGCTGATGGCGGCGGCGCTGGTTCCGACCGCTGCCACCGCCTGGGGCTATTTCGGGCATCGGACGACGGCGGAGATCGCCTGGGCCAATATCGAGCCCGAGACGCGCGCAGCGATCGCGCGCCTGATCGCGCACGAGCGCGAGCTGGGCACGCCGGAGTGCCGCATCCGCGACCTCGCCGACGCCGCGACCTGGCCCGACTGTGTGCGGCGCGATTACTGGCGCTGGGGCTACACCGCCGCCTGGCACTATCAGACCGAGCCGGTGCGCGAGGACTACGACGTGCGCAAGAACTGCTCGGGCGGCAATTGTGTCTCGGCGCAGGTCGAACGCAACTTCCGGATCCTGTCGGACGAGAGCCTGCCCGCGAATGTGCGGCTGGAAGCGCTGGCGTTCATGATCCACTTCACCGGCGACATCCACATGCCGCTCCATTCGGGCGACGACGACGACCGGGGCGGCAACGACATCGAGACCGCCTACGGAATCGTGCCCGGCCTCAACCTCCACTCGATCTGGGACACCGCGCTCGCCGAGCGCGCGATCACCGCCGCCGATCCGCCATTGGTGCGGCGCTACTCGGCCACCGAACACGCATCGCTCGCGGGCGGTGGCCCCGCCGATTGGGGCCGCGAGAGCTGGCAGGTGGCGCGCGATTTCGTCTATCCCAACGCCTTCGACCGCTCGCCGCTCGAAGGCGAACTGCCGGATGAGGCGGCGCTGACGCAGGAGGATATCGTCGCCGCGGTGCCGGTGGTCGAGCGACGCGTGACCCAGGCGGGTCTCAGGATGGCCGATCTGCTCGACGCGGCGTTCGCGCCGGGTGCGATGAACGCGATCCCCTGAGAGGATGTTACACCGAAGCGGGGTTTTTCGAAAACCTGGCTTTCCGCGATAACCATCGTTGAATCAGGTGGTTGCCACTCGCGCGGGGCGGCGGAGTGTCACCTTTCGCACCACTCCGGCGGGTGACCTGCCCGAACCGCGCGATGTGGGCGAAAGCGAGTGAGCGGACGATGGGAAAGAGCCCGAAGAATCACGGCCTAGCAAGTTCGAACCATGTAGGAAAACGATGGCTGGCCGGGCATGGCCTCACGGGATTCGCTTGGCCGGATAGGGCGTCCCGTCCTTGTGCGCGTAGCCTTCGGGGCCGAACTTCATGTCGA
>CAMPGP010000017.1 GCA_946885545.1 uncultured Altererythrobacter sp. | reverse complement strand
TGGTGAAGACCGCCGACGAGATGCAGATCTACAAGTACGTCGTGCACCAGGTCGCGCATGCCTACGGCAAGACCGCGACGTTCATGCCCAAGCCGATCAAGGCCGACAACGGCAGCGGCATGCACACGCACATGTCGATCTGGGACGGCGGCAAGCCGACCTTCGCGGGCAACGGGTATGCCGGCCTGTCCGACACCTGCCTCTACTACATCGGCGGGGTCATCAAGCACGCCAAGGCACTGAACGCCTTCACCAACCCGACCACCAACAGCTACAAGCGGCTGGTGCCGGGGTTCGAGGCACCGGTGCTGCTCGCCTATTCGGCGCGCAACCGCTCGGCGAGCTGCCGCATCCCCTACGGCGCGGGCGACAAGGCCAAGCGGGTCGAGTTCCGCTTCCCCGACGCGATGGCCAACCCCTACCTCGCCTACGCGGCGCTGCTGATGGCCGGGCTCGACGGGATCCAGAACAAGATCCACCCGGGCGAGGCGATGGACAAGAACCTCTACGATCTGCCGCCGGCCGAGCTCGCCGACGTGCCGACCGTCTGTGGATCCTTGCGCGAAGCGCTGGAAAGCCTCGAGGCGGACCACGAGTTCCTGCTCAAGGGCGACGTCTTCACCAAGGACCAGATCGACGCCTACGTCGAGCTCAAGTGGGAGGAGGTCCTGCGCGTCGAGACCACCCCCTGCCCGGCCGAGTTCGACATGTATTACAGCGCGTGATCTGACCCGCCGGCACTGCGCTGCTTAGGCGCGGCACTGTTTACCGAAGGGGGGGGCGTCCGGAGAAATCCGGGCGCCCCTTTTTCTCGCCTGGGTGCGCAGTTGCTCGAAAGAGATATTTCTGTAGAATTGTCGTCGGATTCGAATTTGCGAATTTTTACATGGTTGCCGACGGTGGGATGGTCACCTTGGCTAGGGTTGGGGTCGTTCCGATGAAATCGAAAGTCATACTGTCCTGTGTTTCTCTTGCCGTTCTTGCCTGGCAAGCACCGGCGCAAGCCGAGTGGGTCGAAGTCCGATCGACAAATTTCAGGTTCTTGAGCGAGGACGATCCTTCCGAAGTAGTCGAAAGGGTCGAGAATCTCGAGAAGCTCGACAAGATCGTGCGTACGGTGACGGGCAACGATCAGCCGCCCAGCCCCCTTCCCGTGACCGCATACGAATTGAACACGATGGGCGATGTCCAAGAGTCTTCATTCGGTGTCGCGGGCGCGGCAGCCTATTACACGACGAGCGAGCAGGGTGCGCATCTGGTAACCTTTCATCGCCCGGTCAAAGTGCGAGTCAGCGGTTCTCGCACAAGCCGAACCTACCGCATTCAGGACGAGGTTACCCAGCACGAGTATCTTCACCACCTGATGTTCCAATACTTCCCAACGAATTATCCGACCTTTTATCCAGAGGGATTCGCCGAGTACTACGGCACGATGCAGTTCGAAGACGACGATGTGATCGTCGTCGGCCACGCACCCTTCGGCCGTCTCGAATCGATGAGCAATTGGCTCGATGTAAAAGACATGCTGACAGCCAAGAGTTACGCCGATGTCAGGAATCTTTCGGGTCTGTATGCGCAAGGTTGGCTGTTGACCCACATGGCCGCTTCGCGTCCCGAACGCGGCAAGCAGTTGCAACAGTACTTGCGGGCAGTGTCGCAGGGCACTCCGTACGAGAAAGCTGCTACTGACGCGTTTGGAGATCTCGACAAGTTCAATGACGAACTCCGCCGGTACAAGGACGAAGTCACCGCGCTGACGATCAAGCTCGACGGGATCGATCCGGGCAAGGTCGAAGTTCGCAAGCTCTCTCCGGTTGAGGAGCAACTGGTCGAAGTGGAAATGGCCCTTCGTTCGACGATCAAGTATTCTGAGTTACCGGGTCTTGCCAACAAAGTGCGGTCGGTCGCATCGAGCGATCCTAACGACCCTTACGGTCCGGGGCTGCTTGCGGTAACCGAGTACATGTCGGGAGACCTCGATTCAGCGGACGCCGCGGCGCAGCAAGCGATTTCGCTCGACCGCAACCATGTGCGTGGGAACATGGTTGCGGGCATGGTCGCGATCGACCGGCTGGCTCAAGCCAAGTCCGACGATCAGGACGCGTGGGACGCCGCGCGCGAGCATTTTGAAACCGCACTTTCCGAAGACGACACCGCCACGTGGAACCTCATCGCCTATTACGACAGCTTCGTGAAGCAGGGCGTTCTGCCACCAGCAAAACCGCAGAACGCCTTGATGCGCGCCTTCCAGCTGATGCCGCGCAACGACGACGTTCGTTACAAGCTCGCGTCGGATTACGAGCAGCGCGAGATGATCGAAGAAGCCATCTTCATCATTTCGCCGGCTGCCTTCGGAACCTTCGACGGTGACGAGCGCGAAAAGTCCAAGCGCGAGAGAGCGCTCAGGAAATATGCCGAAGACTACACCAAGATCGAAGTTCGCGAGACGCCGCTCGAGATGCTTGCTCGTCTTGAAGCGAAGCGCGACGGGAGGTGGGACGCCGCCACGCAGACGATCGTCGGCGGTAATGAGTCCGGCTCTGCTGACGGTGGAGCCGACTGACGAACGACACTGACTTCCGCCCGAACGATCATACGGGGGCGTCCGAAATTGGTCGGGCGCCCCCTTACTTTCGATCGTTAGAGGCCGATCAGGCGGCCTATCCGCAGAGCCCTGCGGCGCGCATCGCCGCGCCGCGCAGGCCGCAAGGACACTTTGGTTTGGTGGGCGGGCGCGGTTGGGTGTCCGCTTCCTCACCGGGGTCGTCCATGCCCCCCATGTCGGGCATGCCGAGCATGACCATCGCGTTCGAGCGGAAGCGGACGCGTGCGATCCATTCGGGGTTCCACGCGGCGTTTGCTCCGGCGGGTCGCGGGGGATAGGCGAAATCGCTCTGCGGGCCATAGGCCGTGAGGTTGAGCATCATCGCCTCGCCGCCCGCCTCGCGGACCTCCGCGGGCACCGTGCAACTCGTTTGGCCCGGCGGCATCGCGGTCTTCGCAGCGACCAGCTTCGCCGCCGCGGCGGGCGAGACCCAATCCCACAGCGATCCGCCGAACTGCTGCGTGGCCGACGAGGTCCACCAGACCATCTCGCTCGCCTGCCCGCGGCCCATGTCCTTAGCGCCCATCGCCCACGCGTAATATCCTGTCGCATCGGGCAGTCCGTTCCAGTTCACCGCGAAGGCGCCGCTCGGCAGCGCCTGAGAGCGCGGCTGGAGCGCGGGCATGAAGTCGCGGTCGAGGCTGAAGGCGATCTCCGGCGAATAGTTGCCCGCGATCCGGTGATCGCCGCGCAGCGAGGCGGAAGCAGGCACCGGCTTGGCATCGCGGCCGTTGGGCCATTCGCCGAAGGTCGTGCTGTTTTCGGGGCCGACAAACCATTCCTCAGGCAGGTCGACCCCGCTGGCGAACAGGCCCGGTGGCATCTCGCCGCGCGCCATCTTCGCGAAGTCGATCACCACGGGCTGGCCCGGATCGGCATGCTCGCCGCAACCCCAGAACAGGTAGAGCCTGCCGCTCGGCATCTGCATCTGGCCCGGCGTTGCCGGAACGGTCTCGCGCGGCGCGGCCTGGCGCATCGGGCTCACCAGCGGAACCGAGCGGCCGAGCCCGGCGCCCGAAGGCATGAAGTGATCGGCCTGCGGGTCGTCGCCCGAGGGGCGGGAGGAGCCGAGGCGCAGGCGCAGCTCGTGCACCGCGCCACCACCGCCGCGCAGTATGGACATCACGCCGGCACCCCCCCCCGGCCATCGCGGCAAGTCCGGAGGTCGTCCCTGCATCCATGGTGTAACGCGCCACCGGCGCGGCGGAACGCTGCTGCGTGCTCGCGGGGGCCGCGATCAGAACGGCGAGAAAGGCAGCGCTCCCCAGCGCCGCGCGACTGACGAATTTCTCCAAAGCTGCATCCTCCCGACAGGTCCCGCGGCACCATGCCGGGGTCCGGACCATGCAACCCGATATCTCGCCCGACTCCGGCATGCGCCACGCGGACGGCACCTGATACCACGGGTTCTCGCGCGCGCGCTTGCACAAAATCGTCGCGGTTCCGGCTCGCGATCAGTTCGATGAAAAACCATTTTCCTACATCAGAATTCGCCACCTAGTCGGTTCGTCTCGATTCGCATTTCGACGAGGTGGCACAATGCAGCGCAAGGCGATTTTCGACGCGGTCCGGCGGATGCTCGGGCGCGGGTTCCGACAGGCCGAAGTGGACACGCTCGACCGGGCGATCGACCTCGCCGCCGACCCTGACGCGAGCGTGCCCGATGCGCCGAAGCGTGCGATCGGCCCGGCGGGCATCGCCCTGATCCAGCGTTTCGAGGGATGTGCGAGGTTGCGCGCGGACGGCATGGTCGAGGCCTATCCCGATCCGGGCACCGGCGGCGCGCCGTGGACCATCGGCTGGGGCGCGACGGGGCCGGGCATAGCGCGAGGCACGGTGTGGACCCGGGGCGAGTGCGATGCGCGGCTCGAGCGCGACCTTGCGCGCTATTCCGCCGAAGTGGCCGACGCGCTCGGCGAGGCGCCGACCACGCAGGCGCAGTTCGATGCGCTCGTCTCGTTCCACTACAACACCGGCGCGATCGCGCGCGCCACGCTCACCCGGCTGCACCGAGCGGGCGACCATGCCGGGGCGCTGCGCGAGTTTGCGCGGTGGAACCGTGCCGGGGGCCGCGTGCTGCGCGGGCTGATCCGGCGCCGCGCGGCCGAGGCGCAGGTATATGCCGGATGAACGGACCGCCGGATTGCTTGCGGCATGATGAACCGGTGGGGGTTTTTGCTTGCCTGTCCATGAACCCGGTCGAATCCGAGGAACCAGCTTGCGCGCTGTCCCGTTCGGCCCGCGTAAGGAGATAGACAATGCGCAAGTTTCTGTGTGGCGTCGCAGTCGCGGCGCTGGTCGCTTCGGGAGCGCACGCGCAGCCCGAGCGTGGCGATCGCGACGACCGCAATCGCGCGGCCGAGGCCGAGCGCGGCGATGATCGCCGAGAGCAGGAGCGCGATCGCCAGAACCGCGACCGCGAACAACAGCGCGAACGTCAAAACCGCGACCGCGAACAGCGCCAGCGCGCCAGTAATCGCCAGCGCGAGCAGCGCGAGCAGCGCGAGCGTAGCGCCGAGCGGCAGCGGGATCAGCGCCAGCAGGCGGCCGATCGGCAGCGCGAGCAGGCCGAGCGCTCGCGCGAGCGCCAGCGCAATGCCCAACGCGAGCAGCGTGCCGTCGCCGAACGCCAGCGCCGCGCCGAGGACCAGCGCGATCGCAATGCGGATCGCCGCCGCGAGGCGGTCCAGCGCCAGCGCCGTGCCGAAGCTCAACGTTCCGAACAACGCCGCGAGTCGATCCAGCGCGAGCGGCGGCAGGACGCCCGGGAACGGCAACTCGCCGAGCGCCGCCGCGACCTTCGCCGGGCACAGGACCATCGCGAACGGCTGGCCGAGCGGCGCCGCGAGCAGGCGCGCGACCGGCAGCGCGATGCGCGCCGCTATGCCGACCGCCGCCAGCGCGAGCGCAACCGCGCACGCGTGGTGAACCAGCGTGGGTGGGACAACTATCGCGTCGTCAGCTACAACCGCGGGCCGATCGCGGGATGTCCTCCCGGCCTGCGGACGCGCGCCGGCTGCATGCCGCCGGGACAGGCGAAGCGCCTCTACGAACGCCGCTATGCGAACTACCAGCCGACCTATTTCGGGTACGACAACGTTTCGGACGGTCGCTATCGCTATGACGACGGCTATCTCTACAACTTCGACCAGGGCTGGGATCTGGCGAGTTTCATCCCGCTGCTCGGAGGGGCGCTCTCCATCGGGAACCAGTGGCCTCAGTACTATGAGCCGGCGCCGCTGCCCGACTACTACGTCGACTACTACAACCTCGGTCCGTCGGCCGGTTATCGCTACGCCGACGACGTGATCTATCGCGTCGATCCGCAGTCGTCCTCGATCACGTCGATCGCGGCCCTGCTGACGGGCGACCAGTTCGCGATCGGCCAACCGATGCCGTCGGGCTACGACGTATACAACGTGCCCTACGCCTACCAGGATCAGTATTACGACACGCCCGACGCGAACTATCGCTATGCCGACGGCTATATCTACGAGTCCGATCCGACCACCGGCCTGATCCAGGCGGCGATCGAATTGCTGATCTGATGGGGGCGCCAATGGTGAGACACGAACCGCGTCGGGTATCGCGCGCAAGGAACGGTTGGCTTCAGGGGGCGGTCGCGGGTTCGATCGCCGCCGCCTCCCTCGCGCTGGCCGGATGTTCGAACGAGGCCGCGAGCGATGCAGGAGCCGGGTCCGAGGCCGAAGTGGAGCGTACGCTCGCAGCCGCGCTCAAGAGCGAAGGCGAGCTTTCGACCGTCGGCAGCGCGATCGACGATGCCGGGCTTTCCGGCGTATTCGACGGCCCGGGAAGCTATACCGTATTGGCGCCCAACGATGCGGCGTTCAGCGCGCTCGGCTCATCGGGCGAGGCAATGATGGCGGAAGACGGCAGGGCGTTGCTGGTCGCTGTGCTGCGCGATCACATCATGCCCGGTCATCTCGAGCCCGATGCGATCCGCGCCGCGATCGAGAAGAACGGCGGACCTGTCGAGATGGGCACGCTCGGCGAAGGCACGGTGACCTTCTCGCTCGACGCAGACCGCATCGCAGTCGGCGGCGCTGGCGAGAATGCGGGACATCTAATCGGCGATCCGCTGGTGGCGCGCAACGGCGTCGTCCTGCCGGTCGACGCGCTGCTCAAGGATGTCCCTGCGAGCGATCAGTAGTCGCGGCTGACTTCCGCGCGCACGCTCTCGCGCCCGATGGTCGATACGCTGGCCAGGAGCGAGAGCCACGAAGTTACCCGGAATTCCACCTCGGTCGCGCTGTAGCCGCGCCCGTCGGTGATGATCTCGGCATAGAACCGGCGGCCGAAGTTCTTGCCGAGCGCGACGCCGGTGCCCCGGTCGAGCGCCGGGTCGGGCCCGACGATGCGCAGGCGGTCGAGCCCGATCGCCGAGCGCAGCTGGTTGATCGGGTCCATCCCCCCGCCACCACGCAGGCTCGCTACCGCCGCGCCGAGCTGCAGCGCATCGGTCGCCGACAGCTCCGTGATCGAACCGCCGAACAGCAGCCGCGCGAGAATTTCCTCTTCCGGCAGGGCGGGTGTCGAGCTGAAGCTGATCTCCGGCTCGAGCGCGCTTCCCTGGACGAGCGCGGTCACGCTCAGCCCGTCGCGGTCGGTTTCGGCGCGGATGTCGAGCCGTGGATCGATCGGGCCGCTTTCGTCGAACTCGATCAGCCCGCGAGTCAGCTCGAAGCTCGTCCCCGCGAAGGTGTAGTCGCCGCGCACAACTTGCGCCGAGCCGCCGATGCGCGGATCGTCGGTCGTTCCGCGCACGCGGATGTTGGCGCCCCATTCGCTCTCGAGACCCATGCCGTCGACGTCGATCCGGCTCGTCGCACGGGCATCGATGAGATAGCGCCACGGGGCGCTGGCGGCGGGCGGCGGTGCGATGTCGGCAGGGGTGTTGATTTCCCGCGTGGCGATCTGCGGCAGCTGCTCCTGCGACGCGGCGGTGCCGAGCGACCAGCTGGCGCGGTCGACCGAAAGCCGCCCGGCGATCGTGCCGCCGATTCCGTCGGAAACGATCCGCAGCGGTCCCGTCACGGTGGCCGAAAGGCCATTGGCGTTGAGCAACCGGGCGTTGCGTGCCGCCACGCGGATATCCATCTGCGGCCCGCGCTCGCCGAGGTCGCGCAATGTCACGACGCCGCTGCCCGAGACGCGTCCGCCGCCCGGCGTCACCCCGCTGAATCGCGTCAGGCGCAGCCGTGCTCCCTCGAAATCGCCGCGCGCGGTCACGTTGCTGACGTCGGTCCCAGAAAGCCCGCTACGGACCCGCAGGTTGTCGCTGGCCATCGAGCCGCGCACGCGCGGTTCGTCGATCGTCCCGGTGACGTTTGCTGCGAGCGAAAGAGGGCCGGTCAGGTCGAAGGCATCGACCGCGGCGAGCCGCCACAGCGCGTCGGCAGGGCCGGAGTAGCGCAGTTGCGCGAACAGGCTGCCCGCGCGCAGACGATCGCTCAACGATCCCGATTGCGGCAGACCTGAGATGCGGCCTTGCAGGCGCCCGCGGCGCTCGCCACCCTCGTCGATTACCGCGCGCGTTTCCAGGCGGTCCGTCCCGAGGCGTGCGACGAGCGAGAGATCGACCGGACGCGAGGAGAGCACGAGGCCCGACCGGGTGAGCCCGTCGACCTTGATGCGAGCGCTGCCGACCGGCACGCCGCCCTGCCCGGTGCTGAAATCGATGACGCCCGACATCGACCCGCCGAGCCCGAAATCCGCCACCGCGACATCGATCAGGGAGAGCGGCATGCGCGCGAGGCGCAGCTCCATTTGGGTCGGCCCGCCGCCCCCGAAGCGCCCCTCGGCGATGGCGATCCCGCGTCCGTAGTTGAGCTGGGTAGGCTGGAGGGCCCATCCACCATCGCCCTGGCGCAGCAGGACCGCGCGCCGGGGCATAGCAATGCGGCGGCCCGCGAAGTCGCCGCGCGCCGCGACCGCGACCCGTTCGGGTGCGACTTGCGCGTTGAGCTGCATGTTGAAGCGGCTGCCGCGCCTGCCGGAAAGCGCGGCGGTCACCTCGCCCGCGCCGTTGCGAAGCTGCGCATTGGCAGCGAGGCGGCCGACGAACAGCGTGCCGTACTGCACGCCTTGCGCGAAGACGCTGCCCTGCAGCGTGCTGTTTCCGTCGACCAGCAAGCCTGACCCTTCGATCTGCGCGCGCGCGATCGAGATTGATGTGGCGCCGCCGAAGCGCGCGTTGTTCGCATCGAGATCGACGTCGAACGCCTGCCCGCCACCGCGAGGCGAGAAGGCTATCGTACCGTCGAGGCCGCCGCCCGCCAGCGCGAGATCGCCACTGACGCCGCCATCGCCGAGCACGAGGTCGCCGGTTACGTTGGTTCGCCAGACCTCGAGCCGTTCGACGGCGATGCGCGTCGGGCCCCCTTCGGGCGAGAACAGGTCGAGCGTCCCTTCGAACGGGCCGAGCAGCGAGCCGCCCTCGGTGTCTATGCGGAAGCCGTTTTCGATCGGGGCGATCGCCACGCGCACGTCTGCGAGGCCCACCGCCGGCAGCGGACTGGCGAAGACGAGCTCGGCACGCGGCCCTTCGCCGTCGAGCGCAGCCTCGACCGTAAAGGACCCGTATTCGGTGTGAGAACCGCGCCCGGCGAGCGAGGTCTGGCCGTCGCGCACCTGACCGTCGAGCCGCAATTGCAGCTTCTCCGCATCGATCGCGACGTCGCGGAACAGCACGGGGCGTCCGCCACCAAGCCCCAAGCCGCCGCGGAAGCGAATGGCGGGCCCGGCCACATTCGCGAGCGTGGCATTGGTCACGCGCGGAATGCGCCCCGCGAAATTTGCCTGCAGCGACCAGGGCACGCCGCTGGCGACCTTGAACAGGATCTTGGCGTTGCCGCTGACATTGCCGATGTTGGCGAGTTCGAGCCCGCGAAGATCGACCGGCCCGGCGAGGGCGTAGGCGCCGGTCCGCGTCTCGCCGCGCAACGAAAAGCGTGCGCTGGCATCGGGGAAGGCGAGCCGCAGATCGTCGGACACGACGCGAGTACCGGTATAGGTCACGATCCCGGCGATACGGCCGCGCACGAGCCGGGGATCGAGCAGGTCGTTGCCCGCCACGACCTGCTGGACGCGCGTGTCGAGCGGCAGGGTCCAGCGCGAACCATCGAAAGTAGCCATGCCCTCCTGGACCAGACCGCGCACCTCGGTGGTGCCACTGGCGATGCGATCGACCACGAGACGGTGGCCGATCTCGAGATCGCGGAAGGGCCCGTCGATCGTTGCCACGGCGCGCGCGCCCTCAATCCGAAGATCCTGGCCGAGCGCATCGCTGCCACGCAGGCGAAGGTCGACCAGCAGGCGGTCGAAGACGTTGTTAGCAAGATCGACGGTACCGCTGGCTTCGCCGTCGAACCCGCGCGACCTTATCGCCATCTCGCCCGCGACCACACTATCCTGCAGCGTACCGAAGGCAGCGAGCGAGATCGGTCCTGCCAGTACCTGCGATGCGGCACCCGAGAGCGCGGGGGCGGGAATCGCCTGGCCCACGATCCCGTAGCGCCCCGCCCTGTTGGTCAGGCGGAAGGCGGCGAAACGTGCGCCTTCGCGCTGGACGAGAAGCGCGCCGCGCCAGTCGCTCCAGGTGCCGTCGCCCTTGATGCGCGCGCGGTATCCCGCCTCCGCTCCGACGAGTCCGGCGATGACGCCCTCTTGCGGTGCGAGATAGTCGAGATCGATATCGAACCGATCGCCGTCGGGCTCGGCGTCCACCAGCAGCGCGAGCCGGTCGCGCGCGCCCAATCGGCCACCGGCGGTGAGATAGACCCGCCCGTCACGGATATCGGCCTTGCCATCGAGGTCCACCCGGTGCGCCCGGTCGTCCACCACGCCGCGCGCGACGCGAAAGTTGTCGAGTTCGAAGCGATCGATCCGAATGTCGAAATCGGGCAGGATCGGCGCGTCGGGATCGCCCGGAAGAAGCTCGGGCGTGCGCAGCAGCGTCCCGCGGCGCGCCACCAGCTGGCGCACATCGAGCCCGCGCCACAACCAGTTGAGCGGGCGCCAGTCGAGTTCGGCGATCGGAACGTTGAGGAACGGCCCCCGCGGATCGGAAAGGACCACGTCGTGCAGCGTCGCGCGCCCGTAGATATCGCCCTCGATCCGGCCGATCGAAATTTTCAGCCCCGAGGCGGGTGCGGCCGCGGCGATTTGATCGGCGATGAAGCGCTGCCCGATCGGGCTGTTGAGCACCGCGAGCGCGACCAGCACGAGCGCGACGAGGCCGACGACCGAGCCGACGAGCCAGCGCCCCGCCCGGCCCAGTCGCGAACGCCGCCGCGCGGGTTCCTCGCGCTCGGCCGCGCCTTCCACGATCGTGTCCTCGGCCATCAGAACGCCTGCCCGAGCGAGACGTAGACCGCGACCGGACTGTCGTCGGGGCCGGGGTTGAGCGGCACGCCGACATCGACGCGGATCGGGCCAAACCCGGTCTGATAGCGCACGCCGAGCCCCGCTCCGATGCGGAACGTCTCGAAGTCGGGCGTGGTGCTGGTGCTCACCGTACCCGCATCGACGAATGGCACGACCGAAACCGCACCGTCGAAGAAGCCGGTCGGAATGCGCGCTTCGAGCGCGAACTCGGCGAGCGAGCGGCCGCCGCTGGGGTCGCCCGCGGCATCGCGCGGCCCGATCGTGCGGTAGCCGTAGCCGCGCACCGAGCCGCCGCCGCCTGCGTAGAACCGCCGCGACGGAGCGATGTTCTCGATCGACGTTCCTGGTATCGTGCCGAACCGCGCGCGCGCGGCGACGACCAGCCCATCGTTGATCTGCTGATAGTACGACGCGTCGAACTGGGTGCGGACGTAGAGGCTCTCGACCCCGTTGGTGCGCGACACTTCGGGCGAGAACCGCCCGCCGATGCGGAAGCCCTCCTTCGGATCGAGCAGGTCGTTCGTCGTATCGTAGAGCGCGTAGAGCGGAATCGCGCCGACGAAATAGGTCTGGCGCGGCTGCGGGGGCGAATCGTCCGTAACCGGCGGTCGCTCGCTCGTGGCGACCGCCTCGAAGCCCACGCTCCAGCTTATCGGCTTCTGGAACAGCAGGGTGGAGGACCGCTCGTAGGTCGCCACGAACGCCACCGTGCGCGCATCGAACGCCGGGCTGTCCACGGTGCTGGCGTAAGCGTCTACGTTGAGGATGCGGTCGCGGCCGCCGAAGTTGTTGCGGCGGAAGGTGATGCCGGCGAGCTGCTCTTGCGTGCCCGCAATTCCGCGCACGCGCACCGCACCTTCGGGCGGGAAGAAGTTACGGTGCTCCCAGCTCGCCTCGATGCGGAAACCTTCTTCCGAGCCGTAGCCGATCGCGCCAGCAATGGTCCGCAGCTTGGCTTCGGTCATCTCCACATCGAGCGCGACCGCGCCGGGCTCGCTGCCCACCGGGGGTGCGGTCTCGCGCCGGGTGATCGTGACCGACGAGACGAGACCGGTCGCGATGATCGCGCGGCGCAGGTCGAGCTCGAGGCTGCGCTGATAGACGTCGCCCGGCTCGAAGCGGGCGATGGTCTGCAGGTGCTCGCTCGGAAGGAAATCGGGCAATCCGCTGACGATCTCGCCGAACGCGTACTTACCGTTCGGGCTGACAGGCATGGTCAGATCGCCCTCGGTACGAGCGTGATCGATCAGCAATTCCGGTTCGTCGATCACCGCGAAGGGATAGCCGGTCTCGCCGAGCGCGCGGTCGAGGTCGAACTGCTCCTCGACGATCTTGTCGCTCGACATCGGATCGCCGGGCACGATCTCGAACGCGTCGCGCAGCGCCTGATAGTCGATTGCCTCGTTCAGCCGGCCGAGATCGACCGCACCGAAGCTGTACCGCGGCCCGGGCACGATATCGAAACGCACGTTGGGGCCCTGCGCCTCCCCTTCGTCGCGTCGACGGCCGAAGCCGCCAACGGTGCGAATGACCTGCGCATCGTAATAGCCGTAGACGCGCAGGAGCTGGGCCAGGAGTTCCTCGTCCTGGCGAGCGCGCGCGGCGAGCTGGGCTATGTTGTCGTCGCTGTCGGCGTCCTGCAGTTCCTCGACCGTCGAAAGCGATTCGAACCGCTCGGCGAATTCCTCGCGCATCGGAAAGCTTTCGTCGTCGACAGGGAAGCCGATCGACAGCTCTGGGCCGAGCGTGACCACTTCGGCATCGATCACGGCATCGATTCCCCCGTCGTCGAGCTCGGCGAATTCGATATCCTCTTCGGGTTCGAGAGGCTCAGGCTCGGCGAGCTGGAGCTCGTCGGGCCAGGGCACCGTGATCGCCGAATCCTCGTCGAGCGGTGCGTCGGGGTCGACTTCGGCGATCTGCTCGGCTTCGGCGCGCGCTTCCGGCTCCACACCCTGATCCGCCCAGTCCTCGGGATTGTCGAGCGCGGAGTCGGGAATGAGCTCCTCGAGCCCCTGCGGAGACGTGCGATCCTGCGCCAGTAGCGCCTGGGGCGAGACTGCCAGCGCTAACGCGACGAGCGCCGAGGCGAGCCCGGCGTGAACCGGGTTAGTCGGAAATCCGATACTGGCTGGCGGAGCCGTCCTTCGCTGGGCGTCCGTCGGGAGCGTCGGCAGGCTTGCTGGCGACCGCGGCGGCGATGAGAGCATCCTGCTCGCTTCGCTCCATACGCCGCCAGCCGTCGCGTCCGAGCCGCTCCATCGGCCGGAAACGGATCTTGTATTGCATGCGCTGCGATCCCTCGACCCAGTAGCCGAGATAGACGTAGGGCAGACCTTCCGCGGCGGCGCGCCGAATGTGGTCGAGAATGATGTAGTTACCAAGTCCAGACCGCGCCTCGTGCTCCGGGTCGTAGAAACTGTAGATCATCGACAACCCGTCGCCTTGGCGATCGGTCAGGCACGCACCGACGAGGCGACCCGGTTCCAAGCCGTCGGACGGTTCCCGATATTCAACCACATAGCTGGTTACCGGGGTGTGTTCCACCATATCTGCAAAGTCGAGTTCATCCATCGACGCCATGCCCCCGCCGGGGTGTCGGCGACCTAGGTAACGCTGCAACAATTCGAACTGTTCGTCGGTCGCCCAGGGGCGGCATTCGGTGGTGACGAGGTCCTCGTTACGCCGCGTGATTCGCCGCTGGGTGGACGAGGGCTCAAACGATTCGGCGACCACGCGAACCGAGACGCAAGCCTGGCAATCGAGGCAGCTCGGGCGATAGGCGACCGTCTGGCTGCGGCGGAACCCGATCCGGCCGAGCGCCTCATTGAGCTGGTCGGCATGCGGACCCTTGAGTTCGGTAAACACCTTCCGCTCGCTGCGGCCGGGCAGATAGGGGCACGGCGCGGGGCTGGTCACGAAGAACCGGGGGAAGCGAACGGGGGCCGTCACGGCTTGGCGTCTACCTCTTGCGAAAGGAATCGTCGGGCTTGCGAATTCCGATCGACTATGACGCCAAGAGACGGCCGGTAAAAGTCCCTTAACCATCTATCGTGGTTAAACGAGGGTTAGTTTGCACAATTGAGAAGTGGTGAATCAGTGGCCGGGGCGACTCCGCGACCTCAGGCCAGCTCCACCTGACTCACCGAATATCCGTTCGCGCGGAGCCCCTCGACGAGGGCATCGATCTGCTCGCGGTCGCGCGCCTCGCACTCGATATCGGTGATCAGGCCCTTTGCCGGAAGGCTGGTGAAGATGCGCTGATGGTAGATCTCGATGATGTTGACGTTGTGCACCTCGAATTCGCGCATGACGCGATAGAGCGCGCCGGGCCGGTCCTGCAGCGTGATCCTGAGCCGCGCCAGCCGCCCCGAACGCGCAAGATCGCGCAGCAGGACGTTGGCGAGCAGGCGGGTGTCGATGTTGCCGCCGCACAGCACCAATCCGATCTTGCGCCCGGCAAAGCGCTCGCGGTGTTCGAGCACGGCGGCGAGACCCGCGGACCCGGCGCCTTCGACCACGGTCTTCTCGATCTGAAGCAGCAGCGAGACGGCCTTTTCGAGCGCCTCCTCGCTCACCAGCACGATATCGTCGACCCGCTCCGCAATCACCTGCGAAGTGAACGCGCCGGGCGCTTTGACCGCGATGCCTTCGGCCAGCGTGTCGCCGCCGCAATCGCGCTGCTCGCCCTTCACTTTCGCGTACATCGAGGGGAACAGCGCCGCCTGGACGCCGATGACCTGCATTTCCGGGCGCAGTGCGCGCGCCACGGTGGACATCCCGGAGATGAGCCCTCCCCCACCGATCGGGGTCACGATGCAATCGATTTCGGGTGCATCCTCAAGCATTTCGAGCGCGGTCGTTCCCGCCCCGGCCGCGACGTGAGGATCGTCGAAGGGGTGAACGAAGGTCAGCCCCAATTCCTTCTCAAGCTTGCGCGCGTGGGCGTAAGCCTCGTCGAACGTCTCGCCGTGGAGCACGACGTTGCCGCCCACGCTCTCGGTCTGCATCACCTTCACCGTCGGCGTCGGGCGCGGCATGACGATCGTCACCGGCACGCCGAGCCGCGTGCCGTGATAGCTCAGGCCCTGCGAGTGATTGCCTGCGGAGGCCGCGATCACCCCGCGGTCGCGCTGTTCCTGCGACAGCAGCAGCAATGCGTTAAGCGCGCCGCGTTCCTTGTAGGCCGCCGTGAATTGCAGGTTCTCGAACTTGAGCCAGATGTCCGCGCCGGAGATGTCGGACAGCGTCTTGCTGTACATGGTCGGCGTGCGCACGACTGCGCCCCGGATCCGGTCCGCCGCCGCGCGGACGTCGTCGATGGTCAGGCTCTGCGGCGAGGATTCTGCAACGGAAACGGCTTGGGTCGGGCTCATGGGCTAGCGCCGTAGGCGAAAAGCCCGCGACAGGAAACACGCCAGTTGCTCACCGCGCGCAAGCATTTGCTTTGACGCCGACTTGCCCTAACTGCCGTGGAAACAACGGGGCCGCCAAGCCCGCCGTGCCAAAGGAATCTCCATGCTCCGCCTTGCCGCTTCCGCCGTTGCCGTCGCTACCTGCTGCCTTGCCGTTCCTGCTGCTGCCGACACGCTGGTCGACAATATTCAAGGCATCACGATCGACGAAGACGGCGGGATCGATACCTTCACCGGGCTGGTGATCGGCACCGACGGACGGATCAAGCAGGTGCTCGACCGCGGCGACCGCCGCCCGCGCGACATGGATTTCCAGGTCGACGGCAAGGGACGCTTCGTGATCCCCGGGCTGATCGATTCGCACTTGCACATGATGGGGCTTGGCTTCGCCGCGCTGACGCTCGATCTGTCCGACACGACCTCGCTCGAGGAAGCGCAGGCAAGAATCGCGGAATATGCCGCGGCGAATCCGGGCGGGCGCTGGATCATCGGGCGCGGCTGGAACCAGGAGAAATGGGGCCTTGGTCGCTTCCCGACCGCTGCCGAGCTGGACGCCGCGGTTTCCGACCGGCCAGTATGGCTCGAACGGGTCGACGGCCACGCGGGGTGGGCCAACAGCGAAGCGCTCCGGCTCGCCGGGGTGACCGAAGGCACCGCCGACCCGGCCGGCGGACGGATCGAACGGGTGGGCGGCACTCGCGCTCCGGCCGGCGTGCTCGTCGATGCGGCGACCGAACTCGTCTCCTCCAAGCTCCCCGCACCGCGCCCCGAGGATCGCGATCTCGCGCTGCAAAAGGCGCAGGATATACTGCTTCGCAACGGCATTACCGCCGCCGCCGATATGGGAACCACGATCGAGGACTGGCAGGCCTTCCGCCGCGCAGGCGACGGCGGGTGGCTCAAGGTCAGGATCATGGCCTACGCCGCCGGGACGGATGCGATGGAACTCATCGCGGGGCCCGCTCCCTCGCCCTGGCTCTACGCCGACAAGCTGCGGCTCAACGGGGTTAAGATCTATCTCGACGGCGCGCTCGGCTCGCGCGGGGCCTGGCTCAAACAGCCCTATGCCGACGATCCTGGCAACACCGGTCTGCCGCTGCTGAGCGGTTCCCAGCTACGCAATCTGATGAGCCGCGCGGCGCTCGATAAGTTCCAGGTCGCCGTCCATGCGATCGGCGACGCGGCAAACGCCGAAGTCCTGAGCGCGGTGGACGAACTCTCCGACACTTACGAGGGCGACCGCCGGTGGCGGATCGAACACGCCCAGATCGTCGATATGGCGGATATGGCAAGGTTCTCGAAGCACGGACTGATCGCTTCGATGCAACCCGTCCACCAGACTTCCGACCGGCTGATGGCCGAGGTCCGGCTCGATCCACCGCGGCTGGAAGGTGCTTACGCCTGGAAGAGCATCGCCGCCGCAGGGGCCCCGCTGGTGTTCGGATCCGACGCGCCGGTCGAATCGCCGGATCCGTTCGCGGGGCTCGCAGCCGCCTTCACCCGGCGAGATGCGCAAGGGCAGCCCTTCGGCGGATGGCATCCGGAAGAGGCGGTCTCGCGTGAGAAGGCCCTCGCAGCGTTCACTGCCGATGGCGCGTACGCCGGATTTGCAGAAGGCCGCTTCGGACGCCTCGTCGAAGGCGAGCGCGCCGATTTCGTGATGGTCGATCGCGATCCGCTGCTCGCCAGCCCCGAAGAGCTTCGCGCGACGCGAGTCCTCGAGACGTGGGTCGGCGGCGAGCGTCTCTATCAAGCGGGCGAAGAGGAGCGCTAGCGTGCCAGCGGATTATTTGCCCGATCCGGCGCATTTCTCGGAAACCAATGGTGTTTTAAGGCTTTTGAAACGATAGCAAGCCAATTGGCAGGGGGCCTTGCGGCTCAAACTGATCAACGGGATTGCCTGATCGCTTTTGGTTTCGCGCCATTCGATCCGTCCGCCTGTCGAGGGTTGCGAGAGCGGTATTTCCGGCATGCTCTTGCGATCGAAGTCGATGAAACTTGGGAACGTGAAAGGTGTTACAATTCGGTAACATGTATCACGGAATTCTAAGTTGTTTGGGGTTGCCAGCCCTTCCGGTCTGTCCTAGTGGGGCAGTGAGTTTGAACGAATAAGAGCTCTGAGGAGACCAGCAGATGAAGTTCCGTAATCTTGTTGCCGCAACGGCAGCCCTCTCGATGGCAGCGGCTCCGGCCGTTGCGCAGTCGGCTCCCAGCGATCGCGCTGCGGCTCCGGTTGCTGGTGAAAGCGAGTTCGGCGGCGAAGCCGGCGGCTCGGGCGTCATCCTCGCGATCCTCGCGGTTGCCGCGATCATCGCCGGCATCGTGATTGCCGCTGGCGGTGGCGACGACGATCCGATCAGCGCCTGATCGCATCGATCTTTGAGTTAGAGAAAACGGGGTCTTCGGGCCCCGTTTTTTTGTGCCTGTTCGAGATTGGGAGGCTGGGCATCCGCACGCGGTGCGACAGATGTCGAACGCTTGCAGGCAGATCGATGGCGCAAGGGCGCCGCGACGCCTGGCAAGGATCAGTCTTGCGGCTTCTCCGCGTCGCCAGCCGTCGTCTCCTCGGAAGCGGCGTCCCCACGCTCGAAAATCCGCATCAGTGCGAGCGAGCCTTCGAACAAGAGCCAGAGCGGTATCGCGAGGATCAGCTGCGACCCGGGATCGGGCGGCGTCACGATCGCTGCGACCGTGACGACGCCGACGATGACATAGCGGCGTGCCGACACGAGCTGCGCCCTGCTCACGATGCCCGCGCGGTTCAGCAGAAGCAGCAGCACCGGCAACAGGAAACTGATCCCGAACGCGAGGATGAACTGCATCACGAGCGACAGATAGTTTCCGGTGCCCGGGAGCGCCTCGATGTCGAGCCCCCCCACCTTGCCCTCGAAGCCGAGAAACCAGCGAAACGCGGTCGGCATGACGACGTAGTAGGCTAGCGCCGCCCCAGCGACGAAGAGTATCGGCGTTGCGATGATGAATGGCAGGAATGCCTTCTTTTCGCGCGCATAGAGCCCCGGGGCCACGAACGCCCAGAGTTGATTCGCGATGATCGGAAAGCTGACGAAGAAGGCGGCGAAGAGCGCGACTTTCAGCTCGACGAAGAACGCTTCGTATAGCTGCGTGTAGATCAGCCGCCCCTGTCCATCGGGGAAAGCCGCTGTCAGCGGGCGGACGAGGAAGCCGAAGATGTCGTCGGCGAAATAGAGGCAGACGGCGAATGCCACGACCAGGGCGGCGACGCAGCGCAGTAGCCGCGTGCGCAGCTCGATCAGATGATCGAGCAGCGGCGCCTGCGTCTCGTCGAGATCCCGCACGTTGAAGGCCATTCTG
>CAMPGP010000016.1 GCA_946885545.1 uncultured Altererythrobacter sp. | reverse complement strand
CTGCAGCGTCATCACCGGAATCTGCTCGTCCGCCGCGCGCAAGTAGGCCATCTGCGCGTCGAAGCTGGCATCCCCGAGCAGCGGCCCGACGAAGCACGGCCCGACCGACGCGAGCAGCGTGGCGAATCCGCCGCCGATGACGCTCCACGACAGCACGTAAGTGAGGAAAAAGCGCCGCCGGACGTCAGATCCCACGTCGGCGAAGGCGAAATAGAGGCAACCGACGTAGAGCAGCAGGAACCACGCCTGGTAGAGCAACGCGAGCGCCGCGGTGACCACGGGGTAGCCGAGCACGGGCTGCATGACCTGCCAGGCGTCGTAACCGAGGAAGATCGCGCGATCCCAGGCGACGAAGGTAGCGTCCCAGGTATAGTCGGCGAACAGGGGGATGGCGGCCTTCATCTTCGAGAAGAAGGGCATCAGCACGACGCAGAGCGCCAGCAGGGGCGCTCCGGCGAGCCAGCGCGCCCGCGCCGCAGTGCCGGCGTAGCGCTCCCGCAAGGCTTCGAGCGGAGCCGCGGGCTTTCGCCGCAGCAGGTGCATCCCGGCATCGAGCGCGAGCCATGCGAGGATCGCGAGCAGGTAGAGGCGCGCATTGGCGAACGCGGGCGCCAGGTCGAGCGCGACGCCCTTGCCGGCGAGCAGCGCGGCGCACAGCGCGAGGAGCGCGCACGCGAGAATGTGCACGGGCAATTCGCCGAGCCAGCGGCGGGTGATGTTCGCGCGAACTTCCATCACCTGCGCGATAGGGCAATATGGTAAGCGCCACCCTAACGCGCGCTGCGTCGGGGGCATTGGTGCGTGTTCGCCTTGTTTGCGCGGGCCGTTGGCCCTAGATGGCGGTGATGGCAGGCGAATTGGTCGACAACAAGGGGCGCGGGGATGTGAGCTGGCGGTGGCCGGCGATCCATCCCGAAGGGCGCAAGTTCGGGCTGATCGCGGTGGGCATCAGCCTGTTCGCGGCGTTTCTTGCGTGGGAGACGATCGCCTGGCCGATGGCGTTCCTGTCTCTCGGCGTGTTCGCGTTCTTCCGCGATCCCGAGCGCGTCGTGCCGCAGGACGAACGGGCGATCGTGTCGCCCGCCGACGGCCTCGTCTCGCTGATCATGCAGGTCGAACCGCCCGCCGAGCTGACCATGGACGACGGCAGTGGCACGCTGGCGCTGGCGAAAGAGCCGGTCACCCGCGTCTCGATCTTCATGAGCGTGTTCGACGTGCACATCAATCGCGCGCCGATCGGCGGCACCGTGCGCCGGCTGGTCTACATTCCCGGCAAGTTCATGAACGCCGATCTCGACAAGGCGAGCGACGAAAACGAACGCCAGCATATCCTGATCGAGCGGCAGGACGGCCTGGCGCTCGGCTTCACCCAGATCGCCGGGCTCATCGCGCGGCGTATCGTGCCCTTCGTCAAACCGGGCGATACCCTCGCCGCGGGGGCGCGAGTGGGCCTGATCCGCTTCGGCAGCCGGGTCGACGTCTATCTGCCCGCGGGCACCGATTCGAAGGTGCTGGTGGGTCAAAAGGTCGTAGCGGGCGAAACCGTGCTGGCCGAGATCGGCGAGCAGAAGCTGATCGAGGGTATCTCGCAATGAACCGGGCCCCGCGAGCATGACCGACAACGACTATCAGCGCGTCGGGCCCAAAGCCGCGGAGGATGAGATTCCGGTCGGGGCCGGTCGGGCGCGAGGGCTGTCGCTGCGCGCCGTTCTGCCCAACGCGATCACGGCCGCGGCGCTGTGTTCGGGGCTCACGGGCATTCGCTTCGCCATCGCGGAGACCTGGAGCCTCGCGATTTTCGCGGTCATCCTCGCCGGGGTGCTCGACGGGATCGATGGCCGGATCGCGCGGCTGCTCAGGGCGCAGTCTCGCTTCGGCGCCGAGCTGGACAGTCTCGCCGATTCGCTCTCGTTCGGCATGGCGCCGGCGCTTATCTTCTACATGTGGACCTTGCAGGATCTGCCGCGGCTCGGCTGGTTCGCCTCGCTCGCGTTCGGCATCTGCTGCGCGCTGCGGCTTGCGCGGTTCAACGCCCAGATCGATGTCGACGAGCAGCCGCACAAGTCGGCGGGCTTCCTGACCGGCGTGCCTGCGCCCGTCGGGGCCGGGCTCGCCTTCCTGCCGTTCTACCTGTGGATGGCGACGGGGCTGGAAATCTTCCGCGAGCCGATCGCCTGCGCGATCTGGATGGTCGCGATCGCCTTCCTGATGATCTCGAACATCGCGACCTTCAGCTGGACCTCGATCCGTCCGCGGCGCTCGGTGAGGCTCGAGGTCATTGCGCTGGTCGGCATCGTGTTCGCTGCATTGCTGCTGGAGCCCTGGTGGACGCTGGTCGCGATCTGCGTCGGCTACCTTGCGCTGATGCCGTATGCGCTGATGCGCTATTCCCGCATCAAGCGGCCGCGCGCATCGGCGCGAGCGGTGCCGGTCGACGCGAACCGCATCCCCGACTGACCGTCCGCGGGCGTGCGGCCGTGCGCCGGGCCGGTTCGCAACATCCACCATCGACCATGACGAACACGCTGTCGTCCGCAATTCCCGCCGCCAGTTCCCCGCGCAGCCGCGAGAACGCGTCGCGGCCGCGCAGGAATCCGTCCGCCAGTACGAGGAGGGTAAAGGCGGCGGTGGCGATGAACAGTGCGAAGAGAGTGACGCCCAGCATTACGTTCGTCCTTGCGAGTGCGACCCGGAGCGACTGCCTGTTGACAGCCTGTGGGTTCGCTGTGGATAACTAACCTTGCGTACGGAACGTTCCGTCGATGCGTTCTGTGTTCTCTTTTTGTTCTTACCTGTCAAGCGCGATTTGCGCCAGGCTTCCATTATTTTGCGATGAATCGAGGGTGGATTTCGGCGTCGTTCGGCGCTAAGGGCGCGCTCGTGCGACGAGTCTGGGGCAAATCCGCCACGGCCCTTCGCGCAAAATCCACATGGAGAGCGCCACATACCGGTGCCTGCCCGCGGGATCTCCGCACGGGTTCCAGCTCTCCAGAGGCACAACCGGAAAGGAAATACCTATGGCGGCTCCTACCGTCAGCATGCAGCAATTGATCGAGGCCGGTTCGCACTTCGGCCACCAGACCCACCGCTGGAACCCGCGCATGAAGCCGTACATCTTCGGCGCGCGCAACGGTGTCCACATCATCGACCTGTCGCAGACCGTGCCGCTGTTCGCGCGCGCGCTCGACTTCGTCCAGGCGACCGTCCGCGCGGGCGGCAAGGTGCTGTTCGTCGGCACCAAGCGCCAGGCGCAGGAGCCGATCGCCGAAGCCGCTCGCCGCTCCGGCCAGCACTTCGTCAACCACCGCTGGCTCGGCGGCATGCTGACCAACTGGAAGACCATCAGCCAGTCGATCAAGCGTCTCAAGAGCCTCGAGGAGCAGCTTTCGGGCGACACCGCCGGGCTGACCAAGAAGGAAGTCCTGCAGCTCACGCGCGAGCGCGACAAGCTCGAGATGTCGCTCGGCGGAATCCGCGACATGGGCGGCATTCCCGACGTGATGTTCGTGATCGACGCGAACAAGGAAGACCTGGCGATCAAGGAAGCCAACGTGCTCGGCATCCCGGTCGTGGCGGTGCTCGACACCAACGTCGACCCCAGCGGCATCGCGTTCCCCGTGCCGGGCAACGATGACGCCAGCCGCGCTGTGCGCCTCTATTGCGACGCCGTGCGCGACGCTGCGGTCTCGGGCCGTGGCGGCAAGGTTGTCGATTCGGGCAACGACGTCGGCGCGATGGACGAGCCGCCGGTCGAAACGGCCGCCTGATTTCAGGCAGTCGTCACAAACCTGACCTAGCGCCGGGCCCGACAACAGCGGGCCCGGCGCCCAGAAATACACGAGGAAACGATCATGGCTGCATTCACTGCCGCTGACGTGAAGACCCTGCGCGAGAAGACCGGCGCGGGCATGATGGACGCCAAGAAGGCGCTCGAAGCCGCGAACGGCGACATCGAAGCCGCGGTCGACGCGCTGCGCGCCAAGGGCCTCGCCACCGCCCAGAAGAAGTCGAGCCGGACCGCGGCCGAAGGCCTCGTCGGCGTGGCCGTCGAAGGCACCAAGGGCGTTGCGGTCGAGGTGAACTCGGAAACCGACTTCGTCGCCAAGAACGACAAGTTCCAGGATTTCGTGCGCAAGACCACCGAAGCCGCGCTCGGCGTGCCGGGTGACGACGTCGAGGCGCTCAAGGGCGCTGCCTATCCCGACGGCGGCACCGTGGCCGACAAGCTGACCGACAACGTAGCGACGATCGGCGAGAACCAGCAGGTCCGCCGGATGAAGACCGTCTCGGTCGCGAACGGCGTGGTCGTGCCCTACGTCCACAACGCCGCCGCTGCCAACCTCGGCAAGATCGGCGTGCTCGTCGCGCTCGAGAGCGAAGCCGATGCGGCCACGCTCGAGACGCTAGGCAAGCAGCTCGCGATGCACATCGCAGCCGCCTTCCCGCAGGCGCTCGACGCCGACGGGCTCGACGCCGACGTGATCGAGCGCGAGCGCAAGGTCGCCGCCGAAAAGGCCGCCGAGAGCGGCAAGCCGGCCGAAGTGCAGGAAAAGATGGTCGACGGCGCGGTGAAGAAGTTCGCCAAGGAAAACGCGCTGCTCAGCCAGGTCTTCGTGATGGACAACAAGACCGCCATCGCCGACGTGGTCGCCAAGGCCGGCAAGGACGCCGGCAAGCCGATCGTGCTGAAGGACTATGTCCGCTTCCAGCTCGGCGAAGGCATCGAAAAGGAAGAAAGCGACTTCGCGGCGGAGGTTGCCGCCGCCGTCGCCGGCTGATCTCTATCGCCTACCCGAATTTGCGGCCGTCGGAGCGACCTGCTCCGGCGGCCGCAGTTCTATCAGCCACACGGTCGGCTGGGTAAACAGCCGCATCGGGATCAGGCTCGTGCCCAGACCCGCGCCGACGATGAGCGTCCTGCCGTTCTCGTCGACCCTGCCGCAGCCGTAGCGGTCGCCGTAGTCCGAAAGGTGCGCGGGCGCACCGCCCCAGGGATAGGCGATCTGCCCGCAATGCGTATGCCCGGCCAGCATGAGCGGGACCGAGCCCGGCAGGCCCGGAAAGGGATCGGGGCTGTGGCTGAGCACGATTCTCGCCCCCTCGAACCGGTCCATCGCCGCGAGCGTCGCGGGCGCGTCGGCGCGGCCGGTGTAATCGTCGTCGAGCCCCCCGATCACCAGCGGCCCGGCCTGCATCGCTTCGTTGGCGAGCAGTGCGATCCCGTTCCGCTCCAGTTCGACCGCGAGGCCGGGCATGTCGAACCAGTGGTCGTGATTGCCCGGCACCACGATCACACCGAGCGGCGCGTCGAGCGCACCCAGCGGCCCGACGATCTCCTCCGGCGTGTAGATGCGTGTCGCGGTGCGCTTTTCGCTCACCAGATCGCCCGCGATCAGCACGATTTCGGGCCGGAGTGCATTGATCTGCGCGACGATCCGTTCGAGCCGCTCGGGCGGCATGTCGGGCCCGGCTACGTGGATGTCGCTGATCAGCGCGACCCGCACCGGCCCCGATTCGGCGGGAAGCGACGGCATGGCGAGAGCTGTCCGCTCGACCACCGCATCGCGCATCGTGTCGGACCAGGCCTTGGCGCCGACCGCCACGGTCGCAGCCGCCAGCAGTGCGGCGGCCCAGCGAAACTTCCTCGATCGTCGCAGCGTGGCGAACACCGGCTTTCCCTTTGCGCGTAGGGGTGGAGGCCGCTAAGGACGCCGGCGACCCCGTAAATTGCTGGAACCCGTGTCGCCCATGTCCTCCCCGAAATACAAGCGCATATTGCTCAAGCTTTCGGGCGAAGTGCTGATGGGGGATCAGCAGTTCGGGATCGATCCGGCCTTCGTTTCCGAGCTCGCGGCCGAAGTGAAGGCGGCCAAGGAGACCGGGCTCGAGATCTGTCTGGTGATCGGTGGCGGCAATATCTTCCGCGGCATGGCGGGCGCCGCGCAGGGCATGGACCGCGCGCAGGCCGACTACATGGGCATGCTGGCGACGGTGATGAACGCGCTCGCGATGCAGAACGCGCTCGAGCAATTGGGCGTGCAGACCCGCGTGCAGTCCGCGGTCCAGATGGACCAGGTGTGCGAGCCGGTGATCCGCCGCCGGGCCGAGCGCCATCTGGAAAAGGGCCGCGTGGTGATCTTCGCCGCGGGCGTCGGCGCGCCCTATTTCACCACCGACAGCGGCGCGGCGCTTCGCGCGGCGGAAATGCGCTGCGACGCCTTGTTCAAGGGCACCAGCGTCGACGGGGTCTACGATAGCGATCCGAAGAAAAATTCGGGCGCAAAACGTTTCGATACGGTCAGTTACGACAAGGTGCTGGCAAGCAATCTCAAGGTGATGGACGCCTCCGCCGTGGCGCTTTGCCGCGACAACGGGATCCCGATCGTGGTCTTCTCGATCCGCGAGAAGGGCAACCTGGCGCGGGTTCTGGCGGGCGAGGGCGTCCAGACGGTAGTGAAAGAGGAAGCCTGACACATGGCGAAATACGACAAGAGCGATATCGAGCGCCGGATGCAGGGCGCGGTAGACAGCCTGAAGAGCGATCTTTCCGGTCTGCGCACGGGGCGCGCGAACGTGAACCTGCTCGATCCGGTCCACGCCGAAGTCTATGGCGCGATGATGCCGCTCAGCCAGGTCGCGACCGTCTCCGCGCCCGAGCCGCGCATGCTCAGCGTGCAGGTGTGGGACAAGGCCAACGTGAGCGCGGTCGAGAAGGGCATCGCCAAGGCCAACCTCGGCCTGAACCCGATGACCGACGGCCAGACGATCCGCCTGCCGATGCCCGACCTGACCGAAGAGCGGCGCAAGGACCTCGCCAAGCTCGCGGGCCAATACGCGGAACAGGCCAAGATCGCGATCCGCAACGTGCGTCGCGACGGCATGGAAGCGCTCAAGGACGACGAGAAGAAGAAGGAAATCTCCGAAGACGAGCGCAAGCGCAGCGAGGACGAGGTGCAGAAGCTGACCGACAAGTACGTCGCCGATGCCGATGCCGCCGCCGCGCAGAAGGAAAAGGAAATCCTGACCCAGTGAGGGTTCGGCGCTTCCGGGACGAAGGATGACAGGAGAAGGACAGCACGCGCGCCACGTCGCCATCATCATGGATGGCAACGGCCGCTGGGCCAAGCGCCGCCACCTGCCGCGCGCGCTGGGTCACCAGCGCGGCGTAGAGTCGGTGCGCGAGTTGGTCCGCAGCCTCGCGGGCAGCGGAATAGAGTGCCTGACGCTCTATGCTTTCAGCTCGGAAAACTGGAAGCGACCGGGCGAAGAAGTTGACGATCTGATGAACCTGATGCGCAAGTTCGTGAAATCGGACCTGCCCGAATTCATCGCGAACGACGTCAAGCTCAAGATCATCGGCGACTGGCAGGGGCTCGCGCCGGACATCGTCGAAATGCTCGAACACGCGCTCGAACAGACACGGAACGGTGCCCGAACACTGGCTGTCGCGCTCAACTACGGCTCGCAACAGGAGATCGCCCGCGCCGCAGCGAAGGCTGCCGAGGCGGGCGAGATCACGGTCGAGACCATCGCGGCACATCTCGACACCGCCGACCTGCCGCCGCTCGACCTGCTGATCCGCACCAGCGGCGAGGTGCGGCTGTCGAACTTCCTGCTGTGGCAATGTGCTTATGCCGAGATGATGTTCGTCGATACGCTGTGGCCCGATTTCACCCCGGCGCACCTTGCCGATGCGCTCGAGCAATTCGCCGGCAGGGAGCGACGTTATGGCGGACGGTGACGTGTCGGACCGCAAGCGCGATCGCCTGAAGGAACGCGCGCGCCGCTACATGGCCGTGCCGCTGGCAGTGCGCACGTCCGATCTGCCGATCCGGCTTGCGTCGGCGGCCGTGATGCTTCTCGTCGCGGGCGCCGCGTTCTGGCTCGGCGGGCAGGCATTCGACCTGTTCATCGGGCTCGTCGCATTCGCGTGCTTCGCTGAATTCACCATCCTGATCACCCGCGCGACCGCGAACGTGCCCTACAGGCTCGCCGCCCTCATCGCGGGTGCGCTCTACATCGGCCTCGCGGCAGCGATCCTCGTCGGCGCGGGGGATTTCCTCATCGTGCTGATCCTCGGGGTGACGATCTTCACCGACAGCGGGGCCTATTTCTCCGGCCGGACGATCGGCGGGCCGAAGATCGCACCGCGGATCAGCCCGTCGAAGACCTGGGCAGGACTGTTCGGCGGGATGGCCGCCTCGGCGCTGTGGGTCGTATTGTGGGTGCTGGCGATCGATTCCGACATGTCGTGGCTCGGCCCGCGCTTCGAGCTCGGCCTGCCGCTCGACGGCGAAGGATTGGGCGGCGCGGCCTTGCTTGGCGCCGGGCTGGCGGTGCTCGCACAGGCGGGCGATTTCTTCGAAAGCTGGCTCAAGCGGCGGGCAGGGGTGAAGGACAGCTCGCGCCTGATCCCCGGGCACGGCGGCGTGTTCGACCGCGTCGATGGCATGCTGCCGGTCGCGATCGCGGTAGGGGCTCTCGCGGCGGCGGTGACGAACTGATGCGCACGATCTCCATCCTCGGCGCGACGGGTTCGGTCGGCTCTTCGACATTGGACCTCGTGCGGCGCAATCGCGACGACTGGCGCGTCGTCGCGCTGACCGCGAACTGCAGCGTCCCCCATCTCGCCGCGCTGGCGATCGAGTTCGACGCCGAGGTGGCGGTCGTCGGCGATGAAGCCTGCCTCGCGGACTTGCGCGCTGCGCTGTCAGGGACGGGGATCGAGGCCGCAGGCGGGCGCGAGGCGCTGTGCGAGGCCGCCGCGCGCCCGGTCGACGTCACCGTCGCTGCCATCGTCGGCTGCGCCGGGCTGGGGCCGACGATGGCCGCGATCCGGCAGGGCGGCACGATCGCACTGGCGAACAAGGAGGCGCTCGTCTCGGCGGGCGACGTCATGACGGCGGCGGTCGCCGAACACGGCGCGACACTGCTGCCGGTCGATTCGGAGCACAATGCGATCTTCCAGTGCCTCCAGGGCGGGCGGATCGAGGACGTGCGCTCGATCACGCTCACCGCGAGCGGCGGGCCCTTCCGAACGTGGAGCCGCGATCAGCTCGCCGCGGCGACGCCAACGCAGGCGGTGGCGCATCCCAACTGGGATATGGGCGCCAAGATCAGCGTCGATTCGGCAACGATGATGAACAAGGGTCTCGAATTCATCGAGGCGCATCATCTGTTCCCCGTCGGTCTCGACCACCTTCGCATCGTCGTGCATCCGCAGAGCGTGGTCCATTCGATGGTCGAATACCGCGACGGCTCCACGCTGGCGCAGCTCGGTCCCTCGGACATGCGCGTGCCGATCGCCTCGTGCCTCGCCTGGCCGCGGCGAATGGACACACCGTGCGCGCCGCTCGATCTGGCTGCGATAGGAGCATTGACGTTCGAGGCGCCCGACGAGGAGCGCTTCCCCGCGACCCGGATAGCGCGAGAAGCAGCCCATGCGGGCGGCGGCACGCCCGCGGTGCTCAACGCGGCGAACGAAGTGGCGGTGGCCGCCTTCCTCGCCGGTCAGATTTCGTTCACCCGCATCGCGCTAGTGGTCGCCGAAACCCTGAATCGCTACAGGCCGCAGGCACCTTCCTCGCTCGACGACGTTCTTTCCATAGACGCCGAAGCGCGCGTTCGGGCTCGCGACCTTCTGGAGACTGCCGCAATTGGCTGATTCGCCCTCGTTCTGGATGTACATCGTCGGGTTCCTGCTGGTGCTGGGGCCGCTGATCACGATTCACGAATTCGGACACTACCTCGTCGGGCGCCTCTTCGGGGTGCAGGCGGAGGCGTTCTCGGTCGGGTTCGGCAAGGAACTTGCCGGATTCACCGACCGCCGTGGAACGCGCTGGAAGCTCTCGGCGCTGCCGCTCGGCGGCTACGTCCAGTTCAAGGGCGACATGAACCCGGCGAGCATACCCGACGAGGAGAAGCTCGCCGCGATTCCGGAACACGAACGCGCCGGATCGTTCCATTTCAAGCCGTTGTGGCAGCGTGCCCTGATCGTGTTCGCGGGGCCTGCCACCAACGTGATCGTCGCGCTGGCGATCTTCGCAGCTTTCTTCATGATCGTCGGCAAGCCGGTCGCGGTGGATTCCGACCGTCAGCTTACCGTGGGCGAGGTCGCGGAAGGCTCCGCGGCGGCGGCGGCGGGCATCGCGCCCGGCGACCGCATCGTGGCGATCGACGGAAAGCCGATGACCGATTTCCGCAATATCCAGGATGCGGTCATGCTCTATCCGGGGCGCACCTTCTCGTTGGCGCTCGATCGCGAGGGACGCGACCTTACGATCCCCGTCACCGCTCGGAGCGAGATAGTGGAGGACGGGTTCGGCAACGAATCCAAGATCGGCCGGATCGGCATCGCCCCCGCTGCGGTCGAGTTCGACTTCGATCGACAGGGTCCGATCGCCGCGACCGGGCTCGCCGTCGGTCACAGCCTCGACATCGTGCGGATGATGGTGACAGGCATCGGGCAGATCGTGTCGGGCGAACGCTCGGTCCGCGAGCTGGGCGGGCCGATCAAGATCGCCAAGTACTCGGGCGAGCAGTTCAGCCTGGGTCCGCTGGCCTTCATCAACTTCATCGCGCTGATCTCGCTTAATTTGGCATTCATCAATCTCTTGCCAATCCCCGCGCTCGACGGTGGGCATCTGGCCTTCTATGCGGCGGAGGCGGTCCGCCGGAAACCGGTGGGGCCGCGTGGGCAGGAGTTGGCGTTTCGAGCCGGTATCGGCCTGGTCCTGGCGTTGATGGTCTTCGTTACCGTCAACGATATTTTCTCGCTGCCGATCTTCGGCAGCTGACCGGTCCGGGGGGACGGTCGGCGCAGGGGACTGGTTCCTTCCTTTGCTTGATTGGGGGCACGGCATCGGGCAAGGGCGGCAATCCGCCGCCCGGTCCGATAGACGGGCGACGGCCCTGTGGTGCAGTTGATTAGGATGGACGGGATCACCTTGGCGATGATTGAACGCGAAAAAGCCGCCGGCGCATTCGGCAAGACCGGCGCACGCTTCGCGCTGGCGCTGCTCGGCGGTACCATGCTCGCTGGCGTGCCCGCTCCACTGCTGGCCCAGGAAACCGAGGTCGACACGGCAGCGCAACCCGCGCCGGTGGCAGCACCCCAAGGGCAGACGATCCGGTCGATCACGATCACGGGCGCCCAGCGCCTGGAGCCGCAGACGATCATTTCCTACATCCAGATGCGCGTCGGCGACACCTATACACAGGCCCTGGCCGACGAAGCGCTCAAGGATCTCTACGCCACCGAGCTGTTCTCCAACGCGAGCGTCCGAAACGACGCCGGCGACGTGGTGATCGAGGTGGTCGAGAACCCGGTGATCAACCGGATCATCCTCGAGGGCAACAAGCGGATCAAGAACGACAAGATCCTGCCCGAAATCCGGCTTGCGCCGCGCCAGATATTCACCCGTTCGAAAGTGCGCGCCGATACCGCGCGGATCATCGAGCTCTACAAGCGCCAGGGCCGCTTCGCCGCTTCAGTCGAGCCGCAGACGGTGGATCTGAGCCAGAACCGCGTCGACGTGGTATTCGAGATAACCGAAGGGCCGAAGTCCAAGGTCCAGCAGATCAATATTATCGGCAACGAGAAGTTCGACGACGGCGATCTCAAGAGCGAGATGGTGACCAAGGAGGCGCGGCTCCTGCGCTTCCTCAGCTCGAACACCAGTTACGATCCCGACCGGCTGGCCTTCGACCAGCAGAAGCTGCGGCAGTTCTACCTGACCGAAGGCTACCCCGACTTCCGGGTGGTTTCGGCAGTCGCCGAGCTGACGCCCGACAAGCGCGACTTCATCATCACGTACGTGGTCGAGGAAGGCGAGCGCTACAAGTTCGGCAACGTGTCGGTCGACAGCCAGATCCGCGACTTCGACAGCACGCGGATGACGCAGAACCTCGGCATGAAGGAGGGCGACTGGTACGACGGTGCGCTCGTCGAGGATACGGTCGAGCAGCTGACCGAGTTGGCCGGCACGTTCGGCTACGCCTTCGCCGATGTCGAGCCGCAATTCGTGCGCAACCCCGAAAGCCAGACCATGGACGTGACCTACGTCCTGCGCGAGGCGCCACGCGTGTATGTCGAGCAGGTCGACGTGAACGGCAATACGCTGACGCAGGACAAGGTCGTGCGCCGCGAGTTTCGCGTCGCGGAAGGCGACGCATTCAACTCGCTGCAGGTCAAGCGCTCCTCGAGCCGCATCGCCTCGCTCGGCTATTTCCAGGAAAACTTCGAGATCACGCAGCGGGAAGGCAGCGCCCCCGATCGGATCATTCTGGAAGCGAACGTTGAGGAGCAGCCGACCGGCGAGCTGCAGCTTTCGGCGGGCTTCTCGTCGATCGAAAACTTCATCCTCGCCGGCTCGATCAAGCAGAACAACTTCCGCGGCCGCGGCCAGACGGTCGGCGCGTCGGTCAACTACTCGCGCTACTCGCGCTCGGCCGCGCTCAGCTTCACCGAGCCTTACGTGTTCGACCGCAACATCTCGATGGGAGCGGACATCTATCGCAAGGATTACAACAGCTTCAACTTCGCCAACAACAACCGTAACCGTACATTCGAGCAGTCGACGACCGGCTTTTCGCTGAGGGCGGGCGTTCCGCTGACCGAGTACATCTCGGCGGTCGGCAGCTACACGCTGAATTTCGATGATGTGTCGCTCGACGAGTTCACCTATTTCAGCGACCTCGATGGCGACGGCGTGGCGGAATGCGATCCCTTCCGCGCGGGTCGCTACCTGTGCGAAGCGGTCGGTTCGCGCACCAGTTCGATCCTCGGGCTGACGGTGTCGATGCAGACGCTCGACAATCCCTATCGCCCGCGGCGCGGCCACACGCTCTCGGTCGGCACCGAGTTCGCCGGCCTGGGCGGCACGGTGAAGTATCTGCGCCTCAGAACCAAGGGCTCGAAGTACTGGCCGGTGTTCGGCGGCTTCATCTTCTCGCTGCAGGGCGAGGGCGGCGTGATCAAGGGCCTCGAAGATCGGGGTCCGGGGGTCGACGACGTGCGCCTGACCGACCGCTTCTTCCTCGGCGAACCGCAGTTCCGCGGCTTCGACATTCGCGGCGTGGGTCCGCGCATCCTGCGCACCCCGCTGATCGACGACGACAGCGATCCCACCACGCCGCGCGTGCCCGTGACCGATCGCGACCAGATCGTTGACGACGCTCTCGGCGGCAACGCCTACTACCTCGGCAGGGCCGAACTAGAAATCCCGCTCGGCGCGGGCGCCCAGGAGCTCGGCCTTCGCCCGTCGATCTTCCTCGACGTGGGCGCGCTGTTCAACGTCACGCGTCCCGAGCTGCAGAACTTCCCGAACGGGGTGCAGGGCCGCGACGGCGACAACAATCTGCTCTATCTCGAAATCGTCGAGGATGAAGACGGCAACGATACGATCCAGCAGACGACCGATCCGCTCAACGACGCGGGCGAACCGAACGACCCCTTCATCCTTCCGAACAGCTACATCACCGAGAGCTTCCTCGGCGATTCGCCCAGCCCGCGCGTTTCGGTGGGCATCGGCGTGAACTGGAACTCGCCCTTCGGCCCGTTCCGCATCGACTTCGCCCACGTGCTCAAGAAAGAGCCGGGCGACGACACGAAGAAATTCACTTTCAACGTAGGAACTCAATTCTGATGAAGAACCTTCTCAAGCCGGTGCTCGCCGCCGGCCTCGCGCTGTCCGCCGTTTCGGCCCCGATGCTCGCAAGCCCCGCCATCGCGCAGGACGCGCGCGGCGTCGGCGTTGTCAGCCTGCCCGCGGTGATCGCTAACTCGAACGCCTATCGCACCGCCGAACAGCAGCGCCAGACGACGTTCCAGTCGCAGATCCAGCAGGCCGAAACGCGCCGCCAGCAGCTGGAGGCGCAGATCTCGCCGATGATCCAGTCGTTCAACACGGCCCGTCAGGCGGCGAGCCCCGACCAGGCGGCTCTGCAGCAGCAGGCCGCGCAGATCCAGCAGATCGAGCAGGCAGGCCAGCGCGAACTGCAGCAGATCCTCGCGCCCGTCGCGATGAGCCGCGCCTACACCCAGGAGCAGATCGAAGAGCGTCTGGACGAAGCGGTGCAGGCCGCGGCGACCAAGAAGAACGTCTCGCTGATCCTCGATGCGACGTCGGGCCAGGTGATCTTCGCCGGCGCGCAGCACAACATCACGCAGGACGTGCTGACCGAACTCAACACGCTGGTCCCGAGCGTTCAGGTGACGCCGCCGCAGGGCTGGGTGCCGCGCGAGATCCGCGAGCAGCAAGCCGCCGCCGCGCAGAACGGCCAGGCGCAGCAGCCCGCGCAGCCGGCGCAGCAGCCGACCGGCCGCTGAGAAAGAAGACGAGGTAAGGCAGGGCGATGAGCGAACAATCGAACGCACCCGCGTACGACATCCGCAAGGTGCTCAAGGCCCTGCCGCACCGCTATCCGCTGCTGCTGGTCGACAAGGTTCAGTCGATCGAGCTCGGCGAGAGCATCCATGCGGTGAAGGCGGTGACTTTCAACGAGGACTTCTTCCAGGGGCACTTTCCCGGCGCGCCGATCATGCCCGGGGTGCTCCAGGTCGAGGCGATGGCGCAGGCCGCCGCGATCCTCGGGATCGAGACGCTCGATCTCGCGGGAAGCGGCAAACTGGTCTATTTCATGGGGATCGAGAACGCCAAGTTCCGCGCCCCGGTGACGCCCGGTTGCCTGCTCGACCTGCACGTCGAGTTCCTCCAGAAGCGCAGCCGCGTCTACAAGTTCAAGGGCAAGGCGAGTGTCGAGGGCAAGACGACCTGCGAGGCCGAATTCACCGCGATGATCGCGGATCCGCCCCAAGACTGAGCTTGCTTTCCACGTTGCCCGGCATTATCGGGCGCGCTTTCCCACGCACAGCTGGATCGGTCGGAACCGCTCCGGAGCTATGGAGACTATCGCCATGAAGGCCGAAACGCACCCCGACTATCACACCATCAACGTCAAGATGACCGATGGCACCGAATTCCAGACGCGCTCCACCTGGGGCAGCGAGGGCGACACGCTGACGCTCGACATCGATCCGACCAGCCACCCGGCGTGGACTGGTGGCAAGCAGCAGATCCAGGAAGGCGGCCGCGTCGCGCAGTTCAACAAGCGCTTCGGCGGGCTCAGCCTCAAGAAGGGCTGAACTGCGGGAATATTGCGGATTCGTTTCGCATCGAAAGGGCGGTCCTTCGGGGCCGCCCTTTTCGCGTTGGGGTATCAGCCGCTAGCCCCATGGCTTTTCGCGATACCATTTCGTCAGAATGTACTTCATGCCCTTGCGCACCATCATTCCGTGGTGGAGCGTGTTCGGATTGACCCGACCGTCCGGGCGGCGGTTGTTCCATGCGAGCAGTTTGCCCGGTTCGGGCTGGAAGGTCTTGGACAGCGCCTTGAAACGCGTCGCCCCGCCGGCCTCGACCGCGTTGAGATAGATCATGAAGGTCCAGGTACGCTGGCCCGCGACCGAGCAGTATGTGGCGTAGTCGGTGCCGTCCGGCGCGAAGTAGTCGGTGTGGGGCTTGAATTCCTGTCCGACATCGTAGCGCTGGCCCTGGAGCGGCTCGCCGTGGGCCGGATCGATGCCGGAAAGTTTCCCGAGCAGTGCTTCCATTTGCACGACGGCCGGATCGTCCGGCGCAAGGTCGCAGGTTTCGCTGGTGCGAAAATAGGCGTCGCCGTTGTCGTCGGCGATGGTCGAAGGGCGTCGTCCGGCATCGATCAGCGCGATAAGCCTCCGGCATAGATCGGGCGCCGCGAAATCCCTGGCCTGGAATATCTCCGCTTTTGCACTCGGAATCCGCTGGACCCGCTCGCCGCGCAGGAGCCGTTCGGCAGAGGATTCGCCGGTTGCGGGCATGGCGCAAGGATAGCGAAAGAGCGCGCAGGAGCAACCGCGAAACAATCTTGCGCAGCGGTGCCCCGGGCAAAGATTTCACTTCCCAAATCGGCATCGCTGTGCAACAGGCGCGCGCCCGTGCCGTTCACGGCTTGACCGTGCTGCGCAGGGGCGTATCAGCCCCGCCTTACACGGCAGGTCCAACCGGGCCGGGGTATGTGGCGATCGTAGCTCAGTTGGTTAGAGCGCCGGTTTGTGGTACCGGAGGTCGGGGGTTCGAGACCCCTCGATCGCCCCATTTTCCCCATTCTTCGCCGTTGGTTGAAAGCGGGGCTCTTTCCGACATGACGGCTTTCTGGACCGAACCGGACTTCGACGATCACGAGCTCGTGCAGCTCGTTCGCGATCGCAAGTCGGGGCTCACCGCGATCATCGCTCTCCATTCGACCCACCTCGGCCCGGCCGCGGGAGGTACGCGCTTCTGGCACTATGCCGACCCGAAGGACGCGATGCGCGACGCGCTGCGGCTGAGCCGTGGCATGAGCTACAAGAACGCCATGGCCGGCCTGCCGATGGGCGGGGGCAAGGCGGTGATCCTCGCCGGGCGCGACAGCGTGAAGACGCCGGAAATGCTCGCGGCTTTCGGCGATGCGGTCGACGCCCTTGGCGGGCGCTACGTCACGGCGGAGGACGTCGGCATCGGCGAGGCCGACATGGTCGCGGTGTCGAAGCGTACCGAGTTCGTATCGGGCCTTCCCGTCGCAGGCGAGGACGCCGCCGGCGGCGATCCGGGGCCGTTCACCGCGATGGGCATTTATCACGGCATTAAGGCGGCCGTGCAGCACAAGCTCGGCAAGGACAGCGTCAAGGGCGTCCACGTCGCGATCCAGGGCACCGGCAGCGTGGGCGGCGGCGTCGCGCGCCTGCTGGCGAAGGATGGCGCGAAGCTGACCCTGTCCGACATCAACGAACGCCGGGCCGAAACGCTCGCCGAGGAACTCGGTGCTGAGACCGCCGCACCCGATGCCGTGATGAGCGTTTCGTGCGACGTCTTCAGCCCCAATGCGCTCGGCGCGATCCTCGACGACGAGGGCATTGCGCGGCTCGACACCCCGATCGTCGCGGGTGGCGCGAACAACCAGCTCGCGCGCGGGCACCACGGAAAGATGCTCGCCGACCGCGGCATCCTCTACGCGCCCGACTACGTGATCAACGCGGGCGGGATCATCAGCGTGACGCTGGAATACCTGTGCCGCCGCCACGGCGACCCGTGCGACATCAACGAGGTCCGCAAGCGGATCGCGCTGATCCCCGGCCGCCTTGTCGAAATCTGGCGCGAGAGCGACTCGAGCGGCGTGTCGCCCGATGTCGTGGCCGATCGCATGGCGCAAAAGCTGATCGGGCGCTGACGCCGGGCCTTGCTCCTCCGGGCGGAGCCTGCCATTGCGGCGGGCGGACGGATTTCATCGATGCACGGCTTCGCCAATCCCAAGCGCTTCCTGTCGCTCGCGCGCTGGCTGACACCGCTTCTGCTCGTCAGCGGGCTCGTGCTCGCGGGCTGTGCGCTCGCATGGGGTCTGCTGGTCGTGCCGCCCGATCGACTGATGGGCGAGACGGTGCGGATCATCTTCCTTCATGTGCCTTCTGCATGGCTCGGTATGGGCGGTTGGACGGCGATCGCGCTGGCGAGCGCGGCCTACCTGATCTGGCGCCACCCGCTGGCCGACCTCGCGGCGCGCGCCGCGGCGGTGCCCGGCATGGTCTTCACCGCGGTGTGCCTCGTCACCGGATCGATCTGGGGCCGCCCGACATGGGGCACCTGGTGGGTGTGGGACGGGCGGCTGACCTCGATGCTGGTGCTGCTGTTCCTCTATTTCGGCTATATGGCGCTGGCGCAGGCGGTCGCGCGCGAGGGCGGGTCGAGCCGCATTCCGGCGATCTTCGGACTCGTCGGCGCGATCAACATTCCGATCATCAATCGATCGGTCGTCTGGTGGAATTCGCTCCACCAGCCCGCCAGCATCACCATGGGCGAGAGCGCGATCGATGCCGAGTTCCTCGTTCCGCTGCTCGTTGCCGTGCTCGGCTTTTCGCTGATCTTCGGGGGCGTGGTGCTGGCGCGGATGCGCGCTCTGCTCGGCGACATCCAGGCAGAGGCGCGGCTGCGGCGCAGGGCGAGCGAGACGGCCTGATGCGCGAAGCGCTCGACCAGTGGGATTTCGTAATCGCGGCCTATGCCGTGGGCGTGCTCGCGACACTTGCACTGGTGACATGGGCGTGGCTCGACATGAAGCGCGCCGAGCGTCGCCGCGACGAGGCGCGCCGCAAGTGAGCGCGCTCAAGCCCCCGATGAAGGCGAAGCACCAGCGCCTCGTGCTGGTGGTCATCGCGCTGGTTGCGTTGATCGGTGCCGGACTGCTTGCCGCCTGGGCCCTGCGGAGCCAGGCAAGCTATTTCTACGTGCCCGAGCAGATGGCGTCCGATCCGCCCGCGCCGGACCAGGCGGTCCGCCTGGGCGGAATGGTCGAGGAAGGCTCGATCGCGACGCTCGAGGACGGGGTGACGGTCGCTTTCGTGGTCGGCGATGGCAAGGCGCGCGTGCCGGTGCGGTTCGCGGGTATCCTGCCCGACCTGTTCGTCGAAGGATCGGGCGTGGTGGCCGAAGGGCGCCTCGCGGCCGACGGTACGTTCGTCGCCGACAATCTCCTCGCCAAGCACGACGAGAACTACATCCCGCGCGAACTGCAGGAGATGAACGAGCACCAGAAGCGCGAAGTGGTCGCGGAAGCCGGGGGCGGCGCGTGATCGCCGAACTCGGATTCGCCGCGCTGTGGCTCGCCGCGGCGCTCTCGGCATTGCAACTCTACGCCGGTGCGATGGCGCAGCGCGAGGGCGGGAGCGACCTGGCCGCGCTGGTGCGCCCGGCGGCGATCGCGCAGGGCATCGTGTGCGGCGTTTCATTCGTCATGTTGCTGTGGCTGTTCGCCATCACCGACCTGTCCGTGAAGCTGGTGGCGATGAATTCCCATTCGGCCAAGCCGATGGTGTTCAAACTTGCCGGTGCCTGGGGCAACCACGAGGGTTCCATGCTCCTGTGGGTCACGGTGATGGGACTGTCGGGCGCGCTGATCGCTCTGGTCGAGCGCCGCCTGCCGGAAAGGACGATGCTCGCCACGCTTGCCGCGCAGGCCTTCGTCGGCATCGGCTTCTACGCATTCCTGATCTTCAGCTCGAATCCGTTCGAGCGCCTGCCCCAGCCCGCGATCGAGGGGCTCGGGCTCAATCCGCTCCTCCAGGACATCGGCCTCGCGTTCCATCCGCCGACACTCTACTTCGGTTATGTCGGGCTCTCGGTCGCTTTCAGCTTCGCGGTCGGCGCGCTGCTGACGCGGCAGGTGACGCCCGAATTCGCGCGCGTGATGCGCCCCTGGGTGCTGGGCGCCTGGGTGTTCCTGACGCTGGGTATCACCGCGGGCTCCTACTGGGCCTACTACGAACTGGGCTGGGGCGGCTGGTGGTTCTGGGATCCGGTCGAGAACGCCAGCCTGATGCCGTGGCTCGCCGCAACCGCGCTGCTCCATTCCGCCAGCGTGCTCGCCGCGCGCGACGCCTTGCGCGCATGGACGATCATGCTCGGCGTGGTTGCGTTTTCGATGTCGATGGTCGGCACGTTCCTCGTGCGCTCGGGAATCCTGACCAGCGTTCACGCCTTCGCGGTCGATCCCGAGC
>CAMPGP010000015.1 GCA_946885545.1 uncultured Altererythrobacter sp. | reverse complement strand
GGCGCAGCGATGGACCGAAAGCCGCTTCGATCGGTCGGCGTTCGAACGGGATATCGGCAGGGTCACCGACCGGACCGAAGGCATCAGCCGTACGCTCGGCGCGCGGATCGATGCGGGGAGAGACATCCTGGAACTTCCCGCAGGTCCGGCTGGTCTGGCGCTCGACCTGCGGGCCGATTTCAACGATAGCTCCACCGTGCGTTGGTCGAGCGATGGCAGCGGGGCGGATTTCGCTGCCAGTAGGGGCGGCGTGGCGGCGCGCGCATCACTGAACCTGCCGATCGCCAGCCGTGCACGCGACGTACTGCAGCCTCTCGGCGACCTTTCGGTCGAGCTGGGCACCGAGGCGGAAAAGGTGTCGAGCGCGCCGCCGAGTTGGCGCTGGAATGCGGGGGGCACCTGGTCGCCGGCCGACTTGGTTCGGTTTCGCGTTATCTACGAATACGAGCAGCGACAGCCCACGTTCGAGCAGCTCAACGGCCCGTTGCTGGAAACGGTCGATCGCGTGTTCGATTTCACGCGCCAGGAAGTCGTCGAAACGGTTCGCATAACCGGCGGCAATCCGGACTTGCTCCCGGGCAATGTGCAACGCCTGTCGATCGGCGCGATGCTGCGACCGCTGGGGGATCAGGCTCTGACCCTGAACCTCACCTACAGGAGCGAACGCAAGGTCGGCGGCATTGCCGGGCTTCCCGGTCTTACACCCGCAGTCGAGGCGGCGCTTCCGGAGCGCTTCATCCGCGATGACGAGGGGACGCTGATCGCGGTCGATGCGCGTCCGATCAACATCGCCAGCGAAAGAAGCGGCCAGGTGAACGCCGGGATCACGGGGCGGTGGTCGAGCGGCGGCGACAGTCCGCTGCGCCTCAACGCGACGCTATCCTATCGCCGCCAACTGGAAGACATTGTGGTGACGGATCTCGCCAATGCCTCGATCGACCGTCTCGAACAGGGCGAGGCGTCGCGTGATCGCGGAAATATACGGATCGTTGCCGTCCGAAGCGGTCTTGGCATGACGCTCTCCGGCACATGGTCGGGCGCATCTTTTGTGGCGGGGGGAGGAGGCTATCGTTACGCGCCGACGGCGTTGTTCGATCTTGGATTTCATGTCGAGCCCGAGCACTTCCTGGATGCCGGCGCGGTTTGGGCGGAGAACCTGAAGATCACGCTCGATTTCGCCAATGTCCTGGCCGGGTATCGCCGGGTCATCACGCTCGATCGCGCGCCCGCGCCGGGCTTCGAGCGCGACCGGATCGATCCGCGCGGGCGGACGGTAAAGCTTTCGGTGACCAAACGCTTCTGAGCCGGGCGCTATTGCGGCGGGTCGGGGATGCCCGAGGGGGTCAGGAACAGCGGCAGGATGCGCGCGAGAAGCTTGCGTACGGAAGAATCGTCCTGATCGACCATGTCCCGGATGTAAGGGCCGATCATCGAATCCCCGTAAGCGGAAATGGCCATCATGAGCACCGCCAGCCGGACGCGGGTGTTGGCGTCGTCGTCGGTGGATTGCCCCACGATCGCTTCCACCAGATCGCGGACCGCAACGCGCACCGGCTCGAGATGTTCGACCTCGCCGGACAGGATTATCCACGAGGCCAGCGGGCCCGCCCCACCTTCGTCGAATGCGTCGAAGACCTTATCGACGACGTCTCTCGGGCCTGCGGGTTCCGTCTTGAGCAACTTGACAACGTCGCCGAACGCCTCGGTCAGATCGGAGATCATCGAACCCATCAGCGCAGACTGGAGCGCAGCCGCCGAACCAAAGTGGTGGAGGACGTTGGCGTGCGACATCCCAATCCGATTGGCCACATTGGCGACGGTTACGGCACCGGGGCCGCCATCGAGCAAAAGCGCGCGAGCAGTTATCAAAGCTTCACGCCGGACCTCATCACCAGTGCGCTTCCGGCGCTTCTCGTGTGGCTCGGCTCGTTTGTATTTCGACTGCAATTCGGCAACTCCGAGAAATCAGACATTGGCGCGCTCAGGCATAGGCGAAAAGCGAGAGCACCGCGAGCGCCGCCAATTTCTGTCTATAGACCCCTTCGGTGGCGACCGAGGCGGCCGCCAGGCCAACCCATTACGGCCATTCCGCCAACTTTGCACTTGATTCGCCGCACTGTATTGATACTGATGTCAATATAAACATGAGTTGATATCGTCTGGAGTTCTCCGATGACCGCGAATGTTGGCACGCCGACTGGTGTCCGGATCGAAAAGCGAGACCTGAAATTCGGCCGCGATATGCAGCCGGAACGCTGGTGGCATGGGGGCGACGCCGGGCGCACCGCGTTCTTCAACGCCCTTTCTTCGACGTTCCCGGTCGGCGAAAAATTCTTCATGACTGCCGTCCGGCACTATCGAACCGAAGTCGAAGAGCCATTGCTCGGCCAAATCGAACACTTCATCTACCAGGAAGCGATGCACACTCGCGAGCATGTGGTGTTCAACAGGCAGGCGCAAGATGCCGGTTACAGCATCGGTCTCCTGGAGGATCGTGCCCGTCGCACCATCAATTGGGCCCGCAGCCGCCCCCCCTTGCAGCAACTGGCCGCGACGTGTGCGCTGGAGCATTTCACGGCCACGCTGGCACACGGCCTTCTTTCGGATCCAAGCCATCTGGCGGGTGCCGGCGGCGAGGCGGCTCGGCTGTGGAAATGGCACGCGATCGAGGAGATCGAGCACAAGGCGGTCGCTTTCGACACGTATCTCGTTGCCACCCGCAACATGACCAAGTTCCGGCGTTGGCTGAAGCGCTGCGTCGTCATGGCGATTACGGCGGTACGCTTCCACTACGTCATCTATCGCAACACGGCCGCGCTATTGGCGCAGGACGGGAGGAACGACGTTCGGACCTGGCGCAAGCTACTGGGATATCTTTATCGCAAGCCAGGCGTGATGCGACAGCTTTTGGTCGAAGTCTTTGTCTACATGAAGCCGGGCTTCCACCCGTGGCAGGTGGACGATCGCGCCCTCGTCATGCGGGCGCAGAAAGAGCTCGGCATCGCGCCGCACGAGGAGCGCTCCGCATGAGGTCTCATCTGTTCGTTCTGGGCGGTCTTCTGCTCATGATGACCGCACCTCTGGAAGCTGGCGCGCAATCGATCACCGGCATCTGGAACACTGGCTCCGAAGGCGGGAAGGTCGAAATCTACCAATGCGGCCGCGCCCTTTGCGGCAGGGTCGTCGATGCGGCGCGGATCCGCGCCAATCCGGACCTGCGAGATGCACGCAACTCCGAATCCGCGCTCAGGAGCCGGCGGGTAATGGGACTCGTCGTACTGCGGAATTTCACCGGCGGGCCGAAGAAGTGGTCCGGCGGCCCGGTTTACGATCCGGAAACGGGCGACGGCGCAAATTCGGGGGTTCTGGAGCTGCTTACGAACGGACGTCTGCGAGTTAAGGGCTGCATTGCCATCTTCTGTCGGTCGAAGACATGGACGAGGGCTGCGGCCAGCTAGATCCCTGGCCCGAAGGGTTCAGAACCAGAACTTCATTCCGGCGACGACGCTGGTAGAGGAGGGCGCCTGCCCGGCGGCGCGCGTAACGTCCGCGCTGCGGCCGATCTTCCACTCGTGCTCGACGCCGATGTAGGGCGCGAACTCCCGCAGGAGCTCGTAGCGAAGGCGCAGGCCCAGCTCGGCCTTGTCCACGCCTGCGCCGATGCCGAGTTCCGGAACGTCCTGTGCGGCCATGGCCAGTTCCGCCCGCGGCTGGAGGATGAGCCGCTGTGTAATCCGCTGATCGATTTCGAGTTCGGCTGCCGCGGTTATGTCGCCCTCGGTCGACAGGTACAGATCCGCTTCCACCTCCACGAAATGCGGCGCGACACCCTGGATCCCGACGTCGAGATAGGTTCTGTCGATCGCGCCGAATTGCTGGCGCAGCCCCGCCTGGAGATCGAACCACGGTGAAATCGCGCGGCCATAGAGTAGCGCCACGTCCGCCTCTTCCACGCCATCGCCGAATGCGCCTTCACCCTCGCTCTCGACCCAGACCCGGTCGATATCACCGCCGTACCAGCCCGCCGCATCCCAGAGAAAACCTTCGCCCCCCCTGCCCGTGCGATATTCGAGTCGATCGACGGTCAGGCCGACGCTCGTCATCGCCCCGTGTTCGCGGCGCAGTGCCTCGCGGCTGGCGCGCATCGCCGCCGCGCCCCAGATCGCATCCGCCGCGCGGGAGGGGCCCGATCCGGCCTCAAGCGGCCGGGTCGACTCGGACATAGGATCCGCGGCGGCACCGTGGTCCATCGCCGCGTGATGATCGCCCCCGTTTGCGGTCCGTGGATGATCCATCGCGGCATGGCTCATCGTGTCGTGGCCGCCCTGTTGGCCGTCGGCCACGGCGTGATGGTGGGCATGATTGGGCTCGCGGGCCTCCGGCGCTTCGAGCGGATCGCATGCGTCTTGCGCTACCGGATGGCCCATGGCGCCGTGGCGCTGGGCTTCCTCCTCGCATTGGCCGCCGCGCGGAACTTCGGCAGGGACGTGGCGGGCGTGGTCCTGCGCAAGCGCAGGTGCGGCCCCGGCGGCGATCAGGGCGATGGTCAGCGCAAGCGAGCGTCTCATGCCGCGCCTCCGGGCTCAGCGACGGTGACGACCTGAAACATGCCCGCATGCATGTGGTAGAGGAGGTGGCAGTGGAACGCCCAGTCTCCCGGCTCGTCCGCCGTCAGATCGAATTGCGCGCTCCCGCCAGGTTGCACGATCAGGGTGTGCTTCTGCGGCTGGAACCCCTCGGGCGCGCCGTTCACCAGTTCGAAGAAATGCCCGTGAAGATGGATGGGATGCGCCATCATCGTGTTGTTGACCAGTTTGACGCGAACGCGCTCGTCGTAGGCGAACCGGATCGGATCGTCGCTCACGGCAGAATACTTCTCGCCGTCGAACGACCACATGTAGCGTTCCATGTTTCCGGTCAGGTGGATTTCGAGCAGCCGAGAGGGCGAGCGCGGATCGTCGTTGCGCGCAAGCGCCACGAGATCGCGGTACGTCAGGACCCGGTGCAAAACCGTATCGAGCCCGGTGCCCGGATCCCCCATCCGGTCGGCCGGGTTCATCGCCACCATGTCGATCCCGGGACCGACCTTCACATCGGCGGGAAGGCGCGAGGTATCGCGCATGTCGTGGTCCGCAATCTCGGCGGGATCGCCGTGTGCCATTGCGCCATGATCCGCAGCGCCGTGGTCCATGGATCCGTCGCTCATCGATCCGTGGTCCATGCCGCCCACGCCCATGTCTGCAATCGTCAGCAGCGGCGGGTCGCGTAATGCGGGAACCGCGGCTCGCGCACCGGGGCTACTGGCCAGAGTGGCCATTGCCATGCCCGAACGGTCCATCGCCTCGGCGACGATGGTCATGGCCTCGCCCACCGGTTCGACAACGAAGTCGTAGGTTTCCGCCGTACCAATCTGGAATTCGTCGACCTCGACCGGACGCACGTTCTGCCCGTCGGCGCCCACGATCCACAATTTCGCGCCGGGAATGCGAACGTTGAAGAAGCTCATCGCGCTGCCGTTGATCACGCGAAAGCGGATCCGCTCTCCCGGCGAGAAGAGGTATTCGAGCCCTTCGTTCGGGCCGTGGCCGTTCGCGAGATAAGTATAGGTCGATCCGGTCACGTCGAGGATGTCGGTCGCCATCATTCGCATCCGCGCCCACCGTCGGCGATCGGCACCGGACTGGGGATAGTCGTCCGTCCAGCTCGTCTGCTGGCGGTTGAAGTAGCCTTCGCCCTTCTTCAACTTGTCCATGATCGCATGCGGATGAAGCGGCGTGAATTCGCTCAGCAGCAAGACATAGTCCCGGTCCGCCCGGACCGGGTCCGGCCCCGCGGGATCGACCACGATCGGTCCGTAGTGCCCGGCCTGTTCCTGCAGCCCCGAATGGCTGTGCCACCAGTAGGTGCCGCTCTGCCGCAAGGGGGGCAGATCGTAGGTGAACGTCTCGCCGGGGCGAATGCCGGGAAAGCTGACCCCAGGGACCCCGTCGAACTGAAAGGGGAGCAAGAGCCCGTGCCAGTGGATCGAGCTGTCTTCGCCAAGGCGGTTGGTTACGTTGAGGCGTACCGGCTGGCCTTCGCGCAGGCGCACAAGCGGGCCCGGTACGCTGCCGTTCACCGCGACAGCGTGGCCGCGCCGCCCTTCGACGGTGCGCGGGCCCTCGCCGATAACGAGATCGATGCTGCGGCCCGACACCTCGTCGAAGCCCGTGCGGATCGCCGCCCCGTGCCCGAGATCGCCGCCACGCGCCCAAGCGGGAAGCGCGAGTGCACCGGTGGCGAGCGCTCCCGATCCCAATAGCCTGCGCCGGGTAAGCATCGTCTTCGACATATTGGTTGCAACTCCTGGACCCGGTCCTCTATATACCCCCTAGAGGTATTTCAAGCGCCTTGCTGCGAGGCGTGGCTGGCGGTTTGGAGAACGACGATGGCGCACGATGGACCCGCAATTCAAAATCGTTTGCGCCGGATCGAAGGCCAGGTTCGCGGGATCGCGCAGATGGTCGAGAGCGATCGCTATTGCATCGATATCCTCACCCAGATCCAGGCGGTGAAGGCCGCGCTCAGCCGGGCCGAAAGCGAGATACTCAAGCGTCATGCGGCCTGCTGCGTTGCAGAGGCGATCGACAGCGGCGACGCGGACGAGCAAGCGCGCAAATTCGGCGAACTGGTCGACCTGTTCGAGAAAGCGAAGCGCTGACCGGCGCGGCAGAAAGGATGCATGGAATGATTTCCTCTCTTCGATTGTCGATCGCGCGCCGCCGGCTCCCGAGGATGCTGGCGTTTGCCACTACCCTGTGTGCCTGCAGCGCGCAGGCCGCGAGCTTCACGATGTATCGCGACCCCAACTGCGGTTGCTGCCTGGCATGGGCTACGCATCTCGAAGCCGGGGATGCGCACGACGTGGAAAAGATTGACCATCCCCGCATGGCGGACGTGAAGGCCGAGCAGGGCGTTCCGGCCGATCTGCGTTCGTGCCACACCGCGATCGTCGAGGGTTATGTCATCGAAGGCCACGTGCCGCGCGCCGATATAGAAAGGCTCCTGCGCGAAAGGCCTGCGGGCATCGCGGGTCTGGCGGTCGCGGGGATGCCGATGGGCTCGCCGGGAATGGAGCACGGCGACCATCGCGAACCGTTCGAAGTGGTCGCCTTCGGGCCAGAAGGACGGACGATCTGGGCCGAACATGGTGAGGAGGGCCACGGCTCGTGAACGAGGCCGCCAAGGTCGCGACCGTCTATCGCATGGTAATGAAGGACCATGTCTGTCCCTACGGGATCAAGACCGTCGACCTGCTCGAACGCGAAGGCTTCACGGTCGAAGATAACCACCTCGCGACCCGCGAGCAGACCGATGCGTTCAAGGCTCGGCACGGCGTCGACACCACCCCTCAGACGTTCATCGGCGGCAAGCGCATCGGCGGCTACGACCAGGTGCGCGAGTTCTTCGGCAAGTCGGTGCGAACGGAAGGGCAGACGAGCTACCAGCCGGTCATCGCGATCTTCGTCATGGCCCTCCTGCTCGGCGTGGGTTTCAGCTGGTTCACGTATGGCCAGCTTCTTCCGGTGCCCGCGATCGAATGGTTCGTGAGCTTCTCGATGTGCTTTCTGGCGGTGCAGAAGCTGCAGGACTTGCGCAGCTTCTCGACCATGTTCTTGAATTACGATCTCCTCGCGCGTCGCTGGGTGCCCTACGGATATATCTATCCCTTCGGAGAGGGGCTCGCGGGCGTGCTGATGACGGCGCACGCCCTGCCGATCATATCGGTTCCGGTATCGCTGTTCATCGGCACCGTTGGAGCGATCAGCGTGTTCAAGGCAGTCTATATCGACAGGCGCGAACTGAAATGCGCCTGTGTCGGCGGCAATTCGAATGTTCCACTGGGCTTCGTTTCGTTGACCGAAAGCCTGTTCATGATCGCATTGGGCCTGTGGATGGGCGCTAGGGCCTTCGGCTGGTTCGGGGGATAGGCGGTGTTCGAGGCGCTGCGCCTTGCTAGCATTCCCGCTCGGGACGAGGGACTTCGCCCGATCGTCCGAGAGATTGCGCGCACTGCGATCGCCGATCTGCCGCTCGACAGCCGCGCGCGATCGTGGAGCGGGTTCGATCCGCAATTCAGCAGGCGGCTGGGCCAGGCGGGATTGCTCGGCCTGACTATCCCCGAGCGCTACGGCGGCGGCGGGCGCGGACCGTTCGCGCGGTTCGTTGTGGTCGAGGAGCTGCTCTCCGCAGGCGCACCGGTCGCGGCGCACTGGATCGCCGACCGGCAAAGTGCGCCGTTGATCCTCAATTTCGGGACCGAGGCCCAGCGCGAGTTCTACCTGCCACGCATCTGCCGCGGGGAGGCGCTGTTCTGCATCGGGATGAGCGAGCCCAATTCGGGCTCGGACCTCGCTTCGGTGCGGACCCGCGCCGAGCGTACGCCAACCGGCTGGCGGGTCACCGGGCAGAAGATCTGGACCACCGGCGCGATGCATGCCGACTACATGATCGCGCTCGTCCGCACGTCCGGCACGGCCGAGGACCGCCATCACGGACTGTCGCAACTGATCGTCGACCTGACGGCGCCCGGCGTTACCGTGCGCCCGATCGCCGATCTAGCGGGCGACGCGCATTTCGCGGAAGTGTTCTTTGACGACGTCGCGCTACCGGGGGACGCGCTGATCGGAGAGGAGGGCGAGGGCTGGGCGCAGGTCACTGCCGAACTCGCCTTCGAACGCAGCGGACCCGAGCGCATCTATTCGAGCGTGATCCTACTCGAAGGCTGGCTCGACCACTTGCGTACCGTGGACCGCGCGGATGATGCGACTTCGGCGCTGGCAGGCAGGATGATCGCGAAGCTCGCCGCGCTGCGTGCGATGTCGCTCGCCTGCACCGCGCGGCTGGCTGCGGGCGAGAGTCCGGCGGTCGAGGCTTCGCTGGTCAAGGATCTCGGCACGAGCTTCGAGCAGGCGCTGCCGCTGGCCATCGGAGACGATCTCGCCAGCCATCCCGACGAACCCGTGCCACACGAGCTGCTGCGCGCGCTCGAGTACCTCACCTTGATTGCGCCCAGCTTTTCGCTTCGTGGCGGAACGCGCGAAATCCTGCGCGGGATCATCGCGCGCGGGCTGGGGCTACGGTGATGGCGAACGAGCTGTCGGAACCCTTCGAGCGGATGCTGGAACGACTGTTTCCGCCGAGCCGGACGCGTGCAATCGACGCGGGCGGGGGCTGGAGCGAGGAACGGGACGAGATCGAGCGTTCGGGATTCCTGGATGCGCTCGTTTCTGAGGCCGACGGCGGGGCGGGGCTGAGCTTCACGGAGGTCGCGCCGCTGTTCGCGGCGCTCGGCCGCCATGCCGCGCCGCTGGCGATCGGCGTTGCGATGATCGAACGTGCGTCGCGCGACGACAACGAACGGGTGAACGCGGCCTCGCTCCTCCACGCCGCGGCCATCGCCGGGGCGGCCGGCCGGGTGCTGGCGATGACCGTTGCCCATGCGAATGAGCGGGTACAGTTCGGCAAGCCGGTCGGTCGGCAACAAGCGGTCCAGCAGCAGCTAGCGGTCATGGCCGAAGAGACCGTTGCGGTGCGGCTGGCGGTGGAGCTTGCCGCGAATGCCGGCTGGCCGGACATGCAGCGCACAGCGCTTGCCAAAACCGTGGCTTCAGATGCCGCGCCGCGCATCTCCGCGGTGGCTCACGCCGTGCACGGCGCGATCGGGATCGGCGCCGAGCACGATCTGCAGCTCTATACGCGGCGATTGCATGCCTGGCGGATTGCGGAGGGATCGGAAAACCTCTGGGCGCGGCGGCTGGGCGCCGACCTGATCGCTTCGGGCGAGCGCCCGGTCGATTACCTCCGCATGGTCTTGTTCGGTGAGAGCTAGCCGAATGTCCCCTTGCGCGGGCCGAGGTAGCCGAACAGGTAGGCGGCGACCTTGCGCATCTGGATCTCCTCCGCGCCCTCGGTAATGCGGTAGCGGCGGTGGTGACGGTAGATGTGTTCGAACGGCTTATGCCGCGAATAGCCGATGCCGCCATTGACCTGCATCGCGCGATCCGCCGCCTCGCACACCAGCCGGTTCGCCCAGTAGTTGCACATGGAGACCTTGTCGGACAGCTCGCGCTCGATCGCCTTGTGCGGCAGCCGGTCCATCTCCCAGGCGGTCTTGTATATCAGCAGGCGCAGCATCTCGCACTGGGTGGCGAGTTCGACGAGTGGGAACTGGATCGCCTGGTTCTTCGCCAGCTCCTCGCCGAAGGGCTTGCGCTGGCGGGCGTATTTCACGCTTTCCTCGACGCAATAGGTCGCGGCGCCCAGGCTGCTCGCGGCCTGGCGGATGCGGTTCTGGTGGACGAAACTCTGCGCCAGCCCGAGCCCGCGGCCTTCCTCGCCCAGGATCGCCGCGTCGGGCACCCAGACGTTGGCGAGGCTCAGGCGCGGATGGTCGGTGGGCATGTTGAAGGTCCACATCCACTCCTCGATTTTCAGCCCCTCTGTGGGGTTGGGGACGAGGAAGCAGGTGATGCCCTTCGCTTCGCCGTCCGCGCCGCTCGTGCGGGCGAACAGGGCGCAATGGGTGGCGACGTGCATCCCGGTGATCCACATCTTCTCGCCGTCGATCCGCCAGCCGGGCACGCCGCCGCGTTCCTCGCGCACCGCGCGGGTTTCCATGTGGGTCGCATCGCTGCCGTGGTCGGGCTCGGTGAGGCCGAAGGCGACGCGGCGCTTCCGTTCGAAGCCGCCGGTGATGAACTCCCGCGTCTGTGCCTCGGTGCCGAAGTGCTCGAACATCGCGACGAAGGGAAAATTGCCGACGATCGAATGTTCGTTCTGCAGATCGTTGTGGAGGCCCAGCCCGCGCTGAGCGAAGCGGTCGCGGATTACTGCCATCCATAGGTTCGAACCGTCCTGGCCGCCGTACTTCTTTGGCGCGGAGAAGCGCCAGTGGCCCGCGGCGTCGGCACGTCGGGTGGCCTCGCGCAGCAGCTCTTCCCACTCGCGGCGTGGGAGGCCGCCTGCCTCCCAGTCGGTGCGCGCGTGCTCGCGGCGGTGGTCGAAGAAGCGGATATTGTCGTCGGCGGCGACCAGCGGGTCGATTTCGGCTTCGATGAAGCGCTCGAGCTCGGCGTAGTAGTTTTCGAGTTCCTGCGAGATGGCGAAGTCCATCAGTGCTCTCCGGTCCATTTGCGTCGGGCGACGGCGAGCGCGGGGTATTTGGGCACGTCGGCGGCGAGCTTGTCGAGCGTGCGGCGCCGCAGATCGGCGAGAAGCCCCGGCGTGGCGAGTGTCCTGTCACCGGTGAGCAGCGCATCGGCCTCGGCCCGGTCGGTTACTTCGGGCGTGCCTTCGCCGCGTGCGATCATGCCGAGCGCGTTGCGCGCGACGGCGAGCTGGAAACGGTCGTGACCCTCCATCCGCTCCTTCACGGTGGCGAGCCATTCAGCGACGGCGAGGGCGATCTCGCCGGGCGTGGATTCCCCCGGAATCTCCGGCAATGCGGGGGAGGGCGGCAGTTCCCGCGCACGTTGCCCGTCAGGCGCATCCTCCTCCAGCAACAGCAGCAGGTCGAGCTCCTGCTCGCTCGTGCGGCGCGAAATCACGACGCGTTCGAGCATCCGGTCTTCGCCGCTGCGCCAGAAGTGCGCGTTGCGCAGGCAGCCCAAGGCCCACCACACGGTGCGATAGACCAGCCAGAAGCGGAACCGCGCTGGGTCCACCGTCGCGCCACATTCGGCTTCGTAGGCGCCGAAGTATTGCTCCAGCGATCCCAGCCCGAGCGCGGGTCGATCGTAGCGGGCGAAGCGCCACACCGCCATGCAGCCGAAGGCGAGATCCTCGTGCCGATCGCCGAAATGCGCCAGCTCCCAGTCGATCACCCCGGTCAGCCGCCCGTCCTCGGCAAGCAGGTTGCCGAGGCGGAAGTCGCCGTGGTTGAGCACCGGTGGTGCAGGTTGGGGCAGGTTGTCGCGCAGCCAGCGCAGGCCGAGCGCGATGACCGGGCGGTCGCCGCCCGCCTCGACGAACTGCGCGGCGAGTCCCTCGACCGCCTCGGCGTAGTCCATCTCGGGGATGGTCGACGGCAGCGCGTCGCGCGAGATCGTGTGGATGCGGGCGAGGTCGCGTGCGGCCTCGGCGAGCAGTTCGGCGGGGCGCTCCATTTCGAGGATCGCACGCGGGTCTGTCGTACCGGGAAGGGCGCGCATGATATAGCCGCTGCCGATCCCGTCGCCGGGTTCGAGGACGGTGACGATTTCGGGTGCGGTTACCCCGGCGGCGTGCGCGGCGCGGATTACCGCGGCTTCGTCCGCATGCCCGAACGGCCGCGCATCCATGAATGCGATCGAGGGCGCGCGGCGCAGCACGAAGGCCGTGCCATCTGCCGCGAAGCGCCAGCTCTCCATCGTCGCACCGCCAGTGAGGCGGGAGAGGCCCTGCGGTTCGCCGATCCCGGCGCGCGCCAGCGCCTTGGCCAGACGTGCTTCGAGGTCGCGCGTTTCAGCCACTAGTCGCCGCCAACCCGCGCCAGACTGCGTCCGTCGTCGGACCGCGACAGTACCAGCCGCGCGCCGAACGGTTCTCCGCCTTCGAACAGCGCTCGCGTCGCATCGTCGGCAAGGTCGGTGTTGGCCGCGACGTGCTCGCCGGCGTCGCTGTGCCCGAGTACGATTCCGACCGGGCCGTGGCGGCTCTCCGCCACGGTGTAGGTTTCGACGGTCAGCGCATCGCTCGGTTCGCGCGCCTTGGTGGCGCGCTCGCTCGGTCCTTCGACGGTCTGCCAACGGTCGAGGCCCGACCAGTCTGCGGGTTCGGTCGAGTAGACGCCGGTGGCGTACTTGCTCATGAAGCCGCCGTTGGCGCCGACGAGCGCGTAGCTGCCGCGATGCGCACGCACCCGAGCTACCGCTTCGGCGATGGCGTGGGTCGAATAGTTGTTGCCCGCACCGCCGAAGAACGGGAGGCCGCCGGTCAGCGTCAGCCCGCGCGGGTCGTCGGAGGCCAGGCCGTAGTGGTCGGTGACGTTGAACACCGGCACCGCGAAGCATGAATAGAGGTCGAGAAAGCGCACTTCGTCGAGCGTGCGGCCCGCGCGTGCCAGTGCCGCTTCGATTGCAGCGAGCGAGGCGGGGCTGCGCGAGAGGTCGGGCCGCTCCATCACCGGCAGTTCCGTTGCGCCCGCGACCGCGTGGATATGAACCCAGCGTTCCTCCGGGATGCCCAGTTCGCGCGCCTTTCCCGCCGAGACGAGCACCAGCGCGGCGGCCTGGTTCACCTGGTCGCGCGATACGGTCATGCGCGGGTAGGGCTCGGCGACGATCCGGTTGCGTTCGGTAACGGTGGCGAGTTCGTCCGCGCTGCACACCTCGCGCGAGGCGGCGAAGGGGTTCGCGGCGGCTATGCGGGTGAAAGGTGCGAACAGCTCGCCCATGGCCTGGCGACAGTCGGCAAGGGAAAGGCCGAGGCGGTCGCGGCGGGCGTTCTCGAACAGCGCGTAGTGCGCGATTGCGCTGGTGGCGCCGTGCTGAAGCAGCTCGGCGTCGAACATGCCGTCGAGCCCGAAGCCGCGATCCTCCAGTTCGCCGCCGACATGCTCGGACCAATCGCGCGCCTCGCCCGCGTCAGTCAGCGCGCGCACGGTCGAGATCGCTTCGGCCCCGACGATCGCCGCCGCCTCGCTGCGCCCCGCGGCGATTTCGGACGCGAGTTCGCCCACCAGTGTCTGGGGGGTCTGCCCGCCGGTGGTCTCGAGGATCGCGCGGTGCGGGTCGGCGCCCGCCCGCTTGCCGATCGCGCGCGGCGGATTGTCGGCGCGCCCGAACGGCGGTGTTGCGTCGGGGCGCGAGATCTCGAACTGGCGGATCGCGCCGATGGTGTCGATCGCGCCCGCGAGATCGCCAGTCGCGCCTGCATCCGCGAGCGCCGCCTTCAGCGCCTCGCCCCCGAGGTCCATGTACGACAGGGCGTGATAGCCCGCATCCTGCGGCCGTTCGGAGAACTGCCCCACGCCGACGATTACGGGCGTGCAGTCATGCGGCGGTTGCTCTTCCATCGCGGCCAGATTAGCGAGGGTGCGGTGTTGGACAAGACCGCATTCCGCAACGCGCTCGGCAGTTTCGTGACCGGGGTTACGATCGTCACCGCGCGCGATGCGGCGGGCGAACCCGTGGGCCTGACCGCCAACAGCTTCAATTCGGTCTCCCTCGATCCGCCGATGGTACTGTGGAGCCTCTCGCTCGACAGCCACAGCCTGCCCGCGTTTCGCGATGCGGAAAGCTGGGCGGTGCATATTCTCGCGTCGGACCAGCAGGACATGTCGGACCGGTTCGCACGCCGCGGAGAGGACAAGTTCGGTGGTCTCGCGATTGCCGACGGCCCCGAAGGCGCGCCGCTGATCGAAGGCTGCGCCGCGCGCTTCGGTTGCCGCGCGCGGTTCGAATACGAGGGCGGCGACCATGCCATCTTCCTCGGCGAAGTGGTCGATTTCGATCGCACGGAAGCCGAGCCGCTGATCTATCACGGCGGGCGTTACGGGCGAGTCATGCCGGCGGGCGGCGGTGGGCTCGATCCGCAGGACCACGCTCAGCTGGTTGCCTCCGGGCTGATCGGCGAGCGCGATGGGGAATGGCGGCTCACCGACGCCGGAGAGGCGCAGCTTGCGCTTCTGCGGCGGATCGCGGGCGAGGGCCGATAGCGCGCCACCGGACGGGCGAACCCGCTTCGCCGACCGGGACGAATGGGGTAGGAAGGCACGAGGGCCGCGCCGGGCGAACGGCGGATATGGGGGCGTCGTTGGAATGGCAACGGGGGGTGCATCGCAGGATCGACCGCCGCCGTCCGCGGCGCTGAACGATCTCGCTCTGCGTCTCGCCTCGGTGCTCGATTGCGACGTCGCCGACGGTTCGCGCCTCGCGCCCGATTTTCGCGAACGGCGGCTCTGCCATGGCGCGGTGCTCGCGCCCCAGGGCGCGCCGGTCGCGCGCTGCTGGTTCGTGTTCGAGGGAGCGCTGAGCCTCTCGGCGTTCGGCGAGGATGGCCAGATGGCGCAAGTCGCGACCTATGGCCCGGGCGAGATGGCGGGCGCCTTTCCCGATCCGTGCGAACAGGCGGGAGAGCTCTGCGCGCAGGGGGCGAGCGAGGTCATCGAGATCGATACGACGCAGCTGCACGTGTTGATCGCGCGTGAACCTGCAGTCGGGCGTGGGATCGCACTGCTGCTCGCGCGGCAGCATTCCATGCTCGTCAATCGCCTGGCAGGCCGGATGATCCTGTCAGCTGCCGGCCGGGTCTATGCGGAGCTGCTGAGCCTGGCCGATCGCGAGGGCGTCGTCTCGCCGCCCCCGATCGTGACCGCGCTGGCGCTCAGGGCCAATACCGCACGCGAAACCGCGTCGCGCGCGCTGGCTGCGGCGGAACGGCGCGGCCTGATCGAACGGGACGCAGCCCATCTCCGCATCGTTTCGGTGGAGCGACTTCGCGGCCTCGTGGCCTGAGCCTCGCGATCAGTCGGTGTGGACGCGGTAGAGATCGTCCGTGCCGCGCGCGTGGCGGACCGCGCCTGCCAGTTCCGCGTCTATCCCCGGATCGGCAAGCCTCGCGGCAGCCAATGCCGTGCTCCCCAGCCACAGACCCGGTTGCCGACCGGCCCGCGCGGCGGCGATCGCGAAATCCGGAGAGGGTGCAGCGCCCGCCTGGACGTCGATGCACACCGGTGCGCCCGCATGCCGGCGCGCCGCGGCGAGCGCTTCGGCAATGTTGGGAAAGGCGACAGCGTCGTCGCTTCCGGCGATGGCTACGAAGACGTGGAGGGTGCTCGCGGCGTCCGCGCAACTCGCGAAAGCGGCGGAGCGCTGCACCTCGATCGTTGCGCAGGCGTGCCCGGCAACATCCCATTCGGCCCAGGCCCTCGCGATCTCGGCGTTGCCGCCGCCGCTGGCCGTCGCGCGCAGGCCGTGCGGGCGCGTTTCCAGATCCTTCGCCCGACCGATCGCGCGGCCCATGGCGACGCGCGCGGCGAGACCGCTGGTGGCCTGATCGAGCGCTCCTGCCGCGTCGACCACCTCGAGAGACGCCGCTTGCGCAAGGCAGGCATCGAAGCGCGGACCCCAGTCCCGATCGACCGCGACGACCGAAATCTCCCGGAACAGATCCGGGCGGACCGGGAGGACGACGTGCAGGTCGGCCCCGTGCCCCAGTAGCGCTTCGGCGACGAGGATGTCGGTGCCCGCCGCCAGTGCCCCCTGGCCTTCGCAAGGGGCAAGGTCCTTCACCGCATCGGCGAGCAGGCGTTGCACGGCCTCGTCGTCGGGCGCCAGTCCCATCGTTCCCCCGAACGCCAGGACCGGCGGCGGCGTGAAGTCGTCGAGCCAGTCGGCCGCCTCGCCGGTCTCGCCGAGAAAAAGCCGAAATTGGCGTAGCGCGATCGCATGGTCCTCCCAGGCGCGAGGTGCGAGGGCGACGGCTCGGTTCAGGCTCGATCGGGCCTGCTCGGCATCGCCCTTGACGAGCTCCGCCTCGGCCCGGGTCGCGGCGAGCCAGTAGGGCGTATCGGGAGCGTGCGCGCCGCTGTCGAGCACGGCCAGAACTTCGTCGGCGAGCACCGCCCCCCGCGCCCGATCACCCGCCATCGTGCTGAGCGAGGCGGCGTTGATCAGCGCGTAAGTGGAAGTCGCGCCGCCACGCGCCGCCGCGAGATACCGGTCGGCAGCCTGCGCGAACAGGCTGCCGCGCTCGCTCGCGTCGCCGGTGCGGGCGGCGCGATACTTGAGCGCGCGCCCTTCGCGGATATCCTCGTCAGCCATGTCGGCGATCGCCGGTCTCCTCTCGCGAAGCGTTCTGTCCTACGCCCCGGTCGGGATGACAAGGAAGGAGTTGATCGGCGGATGCGGCCCGCCGTGCCAGACGATGCTCTCGGCGCTCGTGAGCGGGCTTTGCGTGTCATAAGCCGTGTCGCCCGGCTCGGGCATCATCCAGCTCGGGAACGGGAACTGCGAGTCGATCAGGTTGAAGCGGAAGGGAACGCGAACGACGGGGCAATTCACGTTTCGCAGGTGTTCGGCGATGTCCCAGCCGCCGAGCGAGGCCGTATCGAATTCGAACGAAGCCATGCGACGACAATCGCTGACGCGCGGATTTTCGAGAATGCCGCTGAGATCGACGTTGTCCGCACCGAAGAAGAACGGCTGCTTCTCGTCGAACCGCAAGGTGTAGGGCTTCTTGTGATCGGTGTAGTCGGCTGCGACCCTGAACAAAAATCGTGCTCGTCCCCGCTGCCTGCGGACATCGAAGTCGAGGCTCCGGTCGCTTGGCTGATCCACGCCGCTGCCCTCCGGAGCTTCGGTCCCGATCCGGTCCACCTCGTCGAAATCGATTTCGCCCGACCGCACGGCATGACCCGAATATGTCAGCCAGCACTTTGGCGTGTCGTGGTTCGTGGACTTCGTAGCGTGGCCATGTTCCTCGGGCTCCGGACGTGGGGCCATGGAGATATCGAGGATGTGGGTTTCGACGGCGCTCATGAACATTCTCCCTCGTTGGCGCGCTCTTCTACCCGGGCGCGGTAAGTGGCCCAGTCGTTGTTGGACGGGTCGCGCGCCGCGAGCATGCGCGCGACGTCGAGAGCGCGGGCGCGGATTACGTCGGCCTCTGCACAGCGGCCCTCGCGCTGCAGGAGTTCGGCATGGCGAGCATAGACCTGCATCTGCTGTTCGCGGTGGTGCATGTTGTCCGGCTCGGCCGCGATGATCGCTTCGATCGCCGCGAGATAGCGTATCGCGGTCTCGTTGGCGGCTGCATCCGCGCCCACGCGCCAGTGCGCGTCGGCCAGCCACATCAGGTGAAACACGAGGTCGTACTCGGCGGTCTCGTCGCCGGGAGCGCGCGCGATCAGTTCCTCGTTGTGCGCCACCGCGCGCTTGAGGTGGCCCAGCGCGACTTTGTCCGCGCCGCCCGATTCAAGCATGGTCGAGCCGACGTTGGCCTCGGTATAGGCCGCCTGGCGCAGCCATTCGGGACGTGCTTCCCCCCACGCGCGGACCTCGTCCAGAAGCTCGAGCGCCTTGCGATATTCGTCGAGCGCGCGGGCCGGTTCCTGCTGGGCGACCGACAGGAGGCCGAGCCGGTTGGTGCTGATCGCATGGTCGAGCGCGCGTTGCGGATTGCGCGGGTCTTCGGCCAGTCTTGCGCCGGTCGCGCGATTGGCTGCCGCGAAATAGCGCCGCGCCTGGTCGAATTCGCCCTTGGCGGCGTGGTCAGAGCCCATGACCTGCATCACGTCGGAGCAGTCGCGGTTGCTGGCGTCCGCCCCTGCAACCCGGGCTTGCTTGCGGCAGTATTCGAGCACCTTGGGGTAGAATTCCATCGCAACGTCGAGGCGGCCGATTGCGAGCAGCTCCTGCCGGAAGTCGCGCACCAGATAGCGGTTGAGGTCTTCGGTATTGCGGGCCTGCGCCTCGGCGCGCTGCTGCGCGGAGAGCGCGTCGCGGCGCGAATCGAGGGCGAACATGGTCATCGCGAAGAGGACTAGCGCGAGCGCCAGGCTCGCCACCGTGACCGCGGTCACGCGCCGCAGGCGCCGCTGCGCGTCGCGCTGTATCAGCTCGTCGAGCGGAATTCCGACGATCCCAGCCACGACCTTGAGGAACGCAGGCTTCGGCCCATCGCCGTTCGGGCGGAAGTCGGCCGCCAGCGGTTCCACCCCGCCTGCGGTCAGCTCGTCGGGGAAGGCGTTCGCGGGTTCGCCATCGAACAGCGCGGCGAGGATCGGGCGATCGGGATGGAGTTCGCGAAACAATTCGATCTCGCGCGCGACCCATTGCGAGCCGGGTGTGGCAGGGGTGCAGACGACCACGAGAGTGCGCGAAGCGGCCAGTGCCTCGCGCACCGCCTGCGACAGGTCGCTGCTCGCCGACAGGTCCTCGCGGTCGCGGAACACCGGCCCGACGCGGCCGCTCCAGCGATCCTCGTCGTCGGCGCCCGACATGGCGCCCGCGATCCGCGCGGGCAGCCGGTAGCTTTCCAGGCGCGTCTGCAGCCGGCGGGCGTGCGCGGCATCGACATGCGCATAGCTCACGAAGGCACGGAACCGATCCGCGCCATCGCGCAGACCTTTCGACCGGCTTTCCGCCTGCTCCACCGCGCTTCCCCGAACCCTGCTACCGTCCCCGCGCGCCATGCTACAACCGAGGTCGATGGAGGCAAGCGACGTTTTTGGGGGGCGCCGCGATGCAGGATCGCTTGCACATATAAGAATATCTTTATATGCGGTTCGAGATGCGGATCGAGGCGATCATGCGGGCGCTTGCTGACCCCACCAGGCTGCGGATCATGCGGCTGCTTTCGGCAATGGAACTTGCCGTGGGCGAAATGGCGCAAGTGCTCGGGCAGAGCCAGCCGCGCGTCTCGCGCCATGTCGGCATCCTGTGCGATGCGGGCCTCGCCGAGCGTCACCGCGAGGGGAGTTGGGTGTTTCTGCGCGCGAGCGTGGGTAAGGGCCGCGGCGGGCCGGTAGGAGAAGCCGTCGCCCGCCTGCTCGCCACCGCAGAGCGCGAGGATGGCGAATTCGCCGCAGCCTGCGGAGAGGATCGCCGCCAGCTCGCCGCCGTTCGTTCCGCGCGCGAGAGCGGCGCGGAAGCCTATTTCGCGCGTCATGCAGAGGTGTGGGACGAACTGCGCCAGCTCCACAGTCCCGACGAACTGGTGGAGGAGGCGCTGGTCGCAGCCCTTGGGGACGAGCCGCTGGGACGTGTGCTCGACATCGGCACCGGCACCGGGCGCATGGCACAGCTCGTGGCGGAGCGGGCGGACAGCGTCGTCGCGCTCGACAAGAGCCTCGACATGCTCCGCTTCGCGCGGGCCAAGCTGCAGAACCTGCCTTCGGGCGCGGTCGAGCTGGTGCAGGGCGATTTCGCCGCGCTGCCTCTGCCCGCGCAGGGTTTCGACACGGTGCTGCTCCACCAGGTGCTCCACTTCGCGCACGATCCCGCCGCCCCGCTGGCCGAGGCTGCGCGCGTCGTGCGACCCGGCGGACGGATCGCGATCGTCGATTTCGCCGCGCACGAGCGCGAGGACCTGCGCGAACGCCACGCGCATGTACGGCTCGGTTTCGCCGACGCCGCGATCTCCGCTCTGCTCGCCGAAGCGGGGTTCGCGCCTTCGTCTCTGGACCGGATCGGGACCGGC
>CAMPGP010000014.1 GCA_946885545.1 uncultured Altererythrobacter sp. | reverse complement strand
CGTATCGAAACTTCTGAAGTTGAACTCGGGATGTTCATCCAGCAGCTCGAAGGCAGCTGGTTCTCGCATCCGTTCTGGAAGAAGCGTTTCGTGCTGGAGGACCCGCGCGATCTCGCGGCCTTGCGGCACAGCGCGGTGCAGGCGGTGATCATCGACATCGAGCGCGGCAAGCGCCCCGCGCGCGAACGTCTCTCGTCGTCGCCCGACGAAGCGCCGATCCGGTCGCCCGATTCGCCGCAACCCGCGCCGCTCCACCGCAAGGCTCCGGTCCGGCCGCCGCTGCGCTCCGCCGCGCGCGCCGTAGCCGGGGGGCCGCTGCCAATCGCGCGCGAGTTCGGTGCCGCGAAGAAGGTCGCCGAACGGTCGCGCAGGCACATCACCCAGGCTTTTCTCAAAGCGCGCCTTGGCCGCGGTGTGGCGGTCGGCGATGTCGAACCGGTGGTCGAGGAGATCTACGGGACCATCCAGCGCAATCCCTTCGCGTTTTCCGGTCTGCTGCGCTGCCAGCGCGACCGCGAGGAGACCTACCGCCACGCGCTGTCGGTGTGCGCGCTGATGATCGCACTCGCGCGCCGCATGCGCCTGTCGATGAGCGAGACCCACGAAGCGGGCATGGTCGGGTTGCTGATGGACATCGGGGTCGGCCAGCTTCCCGAATCGCTCGAGGCAGTGGACGGCGACTATCGCGCGTTGAAACAGCACGTGATCGATCAGCACGTTCTGTTCGGCCACGACATGCTGTGCGTGGCGGGCGATATCCCCGAAGCCGTGCTGGACGCGTGCCGCGACCATCACGAACGTATCGACGGGAGCGGCTATCCCGCTCGCCTCAAGGGCGATTCGATCGGCCGCCTGGCGCGCATGGCGGCGATCTGCGACGAGTTCGACTATCTCGTGAACGGCGGGTTCGAGCGTCCACCGATCGACCCCGCTGCCGCAGTCGAGACGCTCCTTGCCGAGGGCGACAAGTTCGATCCGGAAATCCTTCGCGACTTCATCGAGAGCGTCGGCGTCTATCCGATCGGCGCCTTCGTGCGGCTGCGCTCACAACGCGTGGCGATGGTGGTGGACATCGATCCCGACGACCATGCGCTGCCGGTGGTGCGCACGTTCCATTCTCTCGCTACGGGCAAGCCTCTGCGCGGCGAAACCATCCGCCTGGCGCAGTGCTGGGGTGACGACGCGATCGAGGGCATCGCCGACCTCTCGGAGATCGAGGCTCCGGCGGTGGCCAGCCTGCAGGAACGCATGCTCAAGGCAGCGTGCAGGAACTGATCGCCTGACAGAACGGGTCCGCGCCAGTAGCGAGGTCGATCACGCTGGGTAGAATTCGCTCCCGGCAGGGACGGCTCTCCGATCGCCGTCCTCAAAGGAAAAGCCCCGTCCCGGCCTTGCGACCGGAACGGGGCTCTCGGAACGTCGGGGGACCGCGTTCCTGTTTCTGGGAAGCGATCAGGGCGTACCCTGCGCCGCAGTGGCCGCTTCCACGTGGGCGGTCGCGGCAACCTGAATGCGTTGCTGCAATTCCGGATCGGTCTGGCTCGCGCGGGCGATCGTGTTGAATTCCTGCGCATTCATGCCCGATTGCTGCACGGCGGTCGCCATCATCGTCTGCTTCTGTTGCTGATCGATGTTGGCGTCGGCCGCGATCTGCTCGACCTTGAGCGCAGCGAGCGCGAAACGATCGACCTGGTCGTCGGTGATCTCGGCCGCCTGCGGCGCGGGTGCCGCGGGTGCGGTCGTCGCGGCGGGCGGGGTCTGCGCCGGAGCCGGGTCCTGCGCGACGGCAGCACCGCTGAGAGTGAGCGCCGCGGCGGAAAAGGCGAGTAACGTCTTCATGAAATCCTCCATCATGGTCGATGAAGAGATAAGCGCTCGAAACAGAGTGGTAACCCGGGATTGGACGGAGTGAGGCGTCAACAAGCCAGGGCGTTTATGAAAGTTCAGCGAATCGCCTTTATGGCGCACGTACTTGTGCAGAAATTTTATTTCACAGCATTCCGACAGCACAGAATCAGCTTGTGCATTTATCTATGAATTACGTGAAGTATGCGCGCATTCCTTCAGATGACATTCGAAGACGCTAAGTTCGAGCTTGGCTGTCCAGATCGGGATCGGAAATCATCCAGTGACGGCGGCGAGGGCCTCTACGAATTTCCCGATGTTGCCCTGATGCAGCCCGGCCACGTTGATCCGGCCCGACCCCGCCATATAGATCGCATGCTCGGTGCGCAGACGCTCGACCTGCTCCTTGGTCAGCGGCAGCATCGAAAAGAGACCGTTCTGGTGTGCCAGCGGCGTCAGGTCCACCGCACCGGCGGCGCCGGCCTTGGCCAGCGTCTCGCGCACCTGCCGCATGCGGGCGCGCATCGTCCCGAGCTCGTCGAGCCACAGGGCGGTCAGGTCGGAATCGCGCAGCACCAGACGCACTGCCGCGCCGCCGTGGTCGGGCGGCATCGACCACGCCGCGCGAGCGAGCGCGTTGAGGTTCGACTGGATCGCCGAAAGCTGCCCGACCTCGCGCGCCAGCACGTAGAGCGCTCCCACGCGGTCGCGGTACATGCCGAAGTTCTTGTCGCAGCTGTAGGCGATCAGCGCCTCGGGCACCGCGCCGAGCACGCGGCGCAGGCCGTAGGCATCCTCGTCCATTCCGTGGCCGAGGCCCTGATAAGCAAGATCGAGGATCGGCAGCGCCGCGCCATTGGCGAAGGCGTCCGCGATCGCGTCCCATTCCTCGGGCGAATAATCGATCCCGGTCGGGTTGTGGCAGCAACCATGCAACAGCACCGCTTCGCCCGGCTGCGCACCGCGGATCGTCGCGAGCGCGGCCTCGACATTGGCGGTGCCGTCGGCGTTGGCATGGTCGAACGTGGCTGTCTCGACGCCCACGTCGCCGAGGATCTGCGCATGGTTCGGCCAGCTCGGCACGCCCAAATGCACGCGGGTCACGCCCGCGCGCTGCGCCACTGCCACCGCCAGGCGCACCGCACCGGTGCCGCCCGGAGTCTGCATGCCCTCGAGCCGCCCGGCCATCGTGCCGTCGGTTCCGAAGGCATAGGGCATCAGGGCGTGGACGAAGCCCATGTCGCCCTCCGGCCCGAGGTAGGACTTGCTGTCCTGCTCCTCGACCAGCCGCGCCTCGGCCTGCTTGATCGCGGCGAAGACCGGCGTGTCGCCCTGCCCGGTGCGATAGACGCCGACGCCAAGGTCGATCTTGTCGGCCCTCTCGTCGTCGGCATGGAGCTTGATCAGCGCGAGCAGCGCGTCGGGGGCCTGGGGTTCGAGTTTGTCGAGCATGCCTTGCGCCATGCCGAGACGTGGAAAGGGCCGCAACAGGAAATCCCGTCGCGGCCCCTGCCGAGCAGTGCAGTTTTTCTTATCGTGCGACTAGAAGGGCAACCAGCGCTGCTCTTTGGAAAACTTCATGTAGCCCGCGTTGACGCCGAGCCGCAGCCCCGCTCCGACCCGGATCGGGATCAGCACGACGTCGCCCTTACGCATGTAGCTGGCGGTCATTCCGCCGACGACGTAGGCCTGCCCCTCGCCTGCGGGATAGCGCTCGTAGAGCTCCTCGCTGTCGTAAAGGTTGTAGACGAGCACGAAAGTGTTGCCCGCGTTGGCGCCCGCGTCGAATCCGATTGATGGCCCGGTCCAGTACACCGGGCGCTGCCCTTCGACCTTGTGGAACAACGTGCCCGAGCCGTAGCGCGCGCCGACGATGAACGCCCCGCCAGCTTCGCGTCCGACGATATAAGCGTTGGGTTCGCCCTGTTCGGCCAGCAGGTCCTCGATCAGCCGCGCGAGGCCTTCAGCGCCCTTGCCGAACACGCCTTCGGCCGCGCCGATCAGGTCGTCCTCCTTGTAGGTATCGCCCTGCGCGGCGGCGACCTCGGGGTTGCCCGCCGCCTGGCTCGCGGCGACCGATGGCTCGCTGGTCGTCACCACCGGATCGGACCACGCCGGCGCGACCGGCGCATCGGCAGGCGGCGTCTGGCTGTAGGTCACGCCGTCCTCTTGCGGCGCGGAGTAGACCGGCTGGTCTCCCGGCGCTTCCTCGAGATCGGCATCGATCGCGGTGTCGGGATCGAAAGTTTCTATCGATTGCGCTGCGAGCGGTGCCGCGGCGAGCGCGGCAACCGCCGCGAACCCGGCGATCGCGCGGCGAATGGCTGGTACGATCTGCATCTGGCCCCTCCTGTTCCGAAGCCCTGGTCCGAAACCCGGACCCGTCCACGCCCGAACAGAGTCCTTTGCGGCTGAAGCGACAATGAACCGGCGGCGAATCGAATCGAAAACGCGGCGAATCGAGTCGATTGCGCCCTGGAACGCCCATCTCAGCGCGGTCGCGAGAGGCCGCTTGCAGCGCCTCCCCGCGCTCGTTATAGCGCGCCCCTCGCAACGCCGCCGGGCGTGCGGAGACGTGGGTGAGTGGCTGAAACCAGTTCCCTGCTAAGGAACCGTACTCTATCCGGGTACCGAGGGTTCGAATCCCTCCGTCTCCGCCAGCGGCCCTTCGGTCCGGCTCCTTCGCCAAGGACGGGTCTGCCCAGCGTGTATTTCACACCATCGACAACCGACCTTCGGCATACGGCATGCGAGCATGACGGCTGATCAGGGGCCCGGCGGCCTTGAGCAGGCCTTTCTCGATAACCGCGAGCGGTTGCTGCGGTTTCTCGTCGCGCGCGGCGCGGGGGATGCGGCGGAGGATGTGCTGCAGGAACTGTGGCTGAAGCTCTCCAACGCCAGAACGGGGCCGATCGCTGCACCGCTGCCCTATCTGATGCGCGCCGCCAACACACTGATGATCGACCGCTACCGGTCGCGCAGCCAAGCCGCGCTGCGCGACCGCGACTGGAGCGAAGCCAACGCCGGCGCCGTGCCGGAAGTCTCGGATCGTCCCTCGGCAGAGCGGGTCGTGGCCAGTCGCCAGTTCGCGCGACTGGCGGCCGAGACGATCGACGGCCTCGGCCCGCGCGCCGCCGCGATTTTCCGCCGTCATCGGATCGACGAAGTGCCGCAGCGCCAGGTGGCGGCCGAATTCGGGGTCAGCCTGAGCACGGTCGAGAGCGATCTGCGCCTCGCCTACCGCGCGCTCGCCGAACTCAAGGAGCGCATCGATGAGGTTTGACGCGATCGACTCCGTCATCAGGACAGGAGGTTCGGCCCATGCCGCATGACGACAGGGTTCTCGACGATGCAGCGGCCTGGGCCGCGCGCACCGGCGATCCCGCATTCGACGATTGGGACGGCTTCACCGCCTGGCTCGAGCGCGACGCCGGGCACGGCGACGCCTATGACAGGGCGATGCTGGCCGCCGCCGAAGCTGCCGAGGGCCTCGCTGCTGAGGCACCCGATGCCGCCAACGACGACGGACACCATGCGGCTGCTCGCGGCAACCGTCGCTGGTTCGGTGCTGCGCTGGCGGCGAGCGTCGCCGCGCTCGCGCTGTTCGTGCTGTGGCCGGGGGCCGACGGGCTGGTATATCAGACCGCGCCGGGAGAGAGCCGCACGATCGCGCTCGCCGACGGCAGCTCGATCGCGCTTTCGGGCGGATCGCGCCTGGTTTTGGACGATGAGAATCCCCGCTTCGCCCGGCTCGAGAGCGGTCAGGCCCTGTTCGACGTGCGCCACGACGATGCTCGGCCGTTCCGTGTCGAGGCGGGCGAGGCCACGCTGGTCGACGCTGGGACGATCTTCGACGTCCGGCTCGATGCCGACGACATGGTGGTCGCGGTTTCCGAAGGCGTCGTCCTGTTCAACCCGGCTGCCCAGAACGTGCGCCTCGATCCCGGCGACCAGCTGACCAGCGAGCGCGGCACCGACGCCTTCGCGCTCGCCGAGGTCCCGCTCGAGCAGGTCGGCGAATGGCGCGAGGGCCGGCTGACCTTCCGGCAGGCCACTCTGGCCGACGTCGCGACCGAACTCGGCCGGGCGACCGGCATCGCCTATCGCGTGGCGCCCGGAAGCGAGGCGAGTCCGGTCACGGGCAGCGTGCTGATCGCTCCGTTGCGCGAGAATCCGCGCGCGCTCGCCCCGCTGCTCGGGGTCGCGGTGCGGCAGACCGGCGACGAATGGATGATCGAAACGCCCTGAAAATGCGCGCCGCCTTCTTTCCCTTCACGGTGCTCGTCGCCGCCGCCGCACCCGCGCTGGCCGCGCCGGTGGCGGTGGATGCGGCCGGCACCGTGGCGGAGGCGGCGATCGCGATCGCGCGGCAGACCGGCACCAGCATCGTCATCGTCGATGCCGGCATCGCGCGCCGCAACGTGCGCCGGATCAAGGGCCGGATGGACCCTGCCGAAGCCGTGCGCCGACTGGCGCGCGCCGCCGATGCCCGCGCCGTGGCGGTCGGCCCCTCGGCGTGGCGCATCGTGCCGCAACCGCGCACCGCCCGCCGTCCGCAAACGACCCCGCGGCCCCGCATCGCGCGCGCGCCTGAAGCCGCGTTGCCTCCGCCCGTCCCTCCGGTCGATATCGTCGTCGTCGCGAGCAAGCGCGACACGCGGCAGGACGAGTTTCCGGGGCAGGTCTCCATCCTCGACGGCGATACGCTGGAGCTGGGCGGCGTCGGCGGGACGGAGAAGATCACCCAGCGCGTCGCGTCGGTGTCCTCCACCTATCTCGGGAGCGGGCGCAACAAGCTGTTCATTCGCGGGATTGCCGATTCCAGCTTCACCGGCCCGACCCAGGCGACCGTGGGCCAGTACCTCGGAGACTTGCGGCTCAGCTACAACGCGCCCGACCCAGACCTGCGCCTGTCCGATATGGAACGGGTCGAAGTGCTCGAGGGGCCGCAGGGCACGCTCTACGGCGCCGGATCGCTCGGCGGGATCATCCGGCTGGTGCCCAATGCGCCCGAGATCGGGGTGGCGAGCGGATCGGCTTCGATCGGCGGCGAACTCGTCCAACACGGCGATCCGGGCGCCGACGCCAGCGCGATGCTCAACGTGCCGCTCCTGGCCGACCGCGCCGCACTGCGGGTCACGCTCGATGGTGCGCATCGGGGCGGATACATCGACAAGCCCGCGCTTGGCCGGACCGACGTCAACCGCACCGCCATCCTCGGCGGCCGGGCCATGATCCGCGTGGAGGTCGCACCCGAATGGACGGTCGACCTGATCGGGCTGGGGCAGGCGACCGATGCGCGCGACAGCCAGTACGCCGCGCGCGGCGGCCCGCCGCTGACCAGCACGGCGGCGGTGCGCGAGGGCTCGAGCGCCGACTATCTCCACGGTCAGGTCGTGGTCTCGGGCAGGATCGGCGCGGTGCGCGTCCGCTCGACCACGGGAATCGCCTCCCAGGACCTGGAGGAGCGCTACGACGCGACCGCACCGGACGGCCCCGATCGCCTGTTCATCCAGCACAACGACACCCGCATGATCGCCAACGAGACGCGCGCGTGGCAGCCGCTCGAAGATCGCTTCGGCTGGCTGGCGGGCGTGAGCTTCACCGACAATCGCACCCGGCTCACCCGCTCGCTCGGCGCGCCCGAGGCGCAGATGAGCACCACCGGCGTGCTCAACACGGTGACCGAAGCCACCGCCTACGGCGAGGCGAGCCTGCGGCTTGGAGACCTCGTCGCCACGGCAGGCGCGCGCTACACCCATTCGCGGCTCGGCGGCGCGGGCGAGGACGTGCCGTTGGCGCTGGCCATCGCGCGGGCGGACGTGACCGCGAGCCGAACCCAGACCGCCTTGCTGCCCTCGGCATCGCTGCTCGCGAAACTCGGACCGGCGACCTCGCTCTACTTGCGCTACCAGGAAGGCTTCCGGCCCGGCGGGCTGGCGATCGAGGGTCAGTTCGTCCGCCGATTCCGCAGCGATCACGCCACCACGTTCGAATTCGGCGCGCGCCACGGCACACCCGGCGCGGACCCGTTCGATCTTTCCGCCAGCCTCTCGCACACGCGCTGGAGCGACATCCAAGCCGACTTCATCGACGACCTCGGCCTGCCCAGCACCGCGAACATCGGCGACGGCCGGGTGTGGACGGCGAGCGTCTCGGGCAGCGTCGAGCTCGCCCGGCAGCTGCGCGTCAGCGGCGGGCTGACCTACAACGACAGCCGGGTCGACGAACCCGACCTGATGACGCTTGCACGCGCCACCCACGTGCCCAACATCGCCCGCTTCGCCGGGCGGCTGGGGATCGACTACCGCCGCCCGGTCGGCAGCGACCTCGAACTCGTCGCGCAGGGCTGGGCGAGCTATGTCGGCAAGTCGCGGCTCGGGATCGGCCCGGAACTGGGCGACCTGCAGGGAGACTACCTCGACAGCGGGCTGGCGCTGCGCCTCGGTCGCGAACGCTTCGGCATCTCGCTCACGCTCAGCAACCTTGCCGGTGTCAGGGGCAACCGCTTCGCGCTCGGCACACCGTTCGCGATGGGCCGCGACCAGATCACGCCGCTCCAGCCGCGCACGATCCGCATCGGCATCGACGCCGCCTTCTAGCGAAAAAATTTCGACCTGCGGCCAAGGCAGGCGAGCCATGCCTCCGTCCTCCGTCTCACAAGGACAAGGAGGTTCCATGCTTCGTTATCTGTACGCCGGCACCGCGATCGCGGCGCTGGCCGCCCCGCTCGCCGCCCAGACCGTGATCGACGACGAGCGCACCACGCCGGTGCGCACCTCGACGGCGGACGACGGCGATCCCGGCGCGGTCCGCATCGACGAGGACGGTTCGATCGAGGTCGACGACGGCGCGGCGGTGACGATCGATTCGAACCACGACGTCACCAACGAAGGCGCTATCACGATCACCAATGCCGACGGTGCGAGCGGAGTTCTGGTCGACGGCGACCGCACTGCGGACGTCGTCAATTCCGGCACGATCACTATCGACGAGACCTACACCGCCACCGATGCCGACAACGACGGCGATCTCGATGGCCCGTTCGCGGTCGGAAGCAATCGCGCGGCGATCAGGGTCGGTGGCCGGCTGACCGGCAGCATCGACCATTCCGGCACAATCGTGGTCGAAGGCAATGGTTCGTACGGCATCGTGGTCGAGGACCGGCTCACCGGCGATTTCACCCACGACGGTGAAACCTCGGTCAAGGGCGACCGCACCGTCGGCGTGGCTCTCGAAGAGGTGACCGGCGACGTGCGGCTCGCAGGCAAGATCGGTGCCCAGGGCCAGGACGCCACCGCGGCACATCTCGCCGGCGACATCGGTGGGACGCTGACTGTGCAGGGCGAGATTGCCTCGACCGGCTACCGCTTCGTCACCGCGCCCTCCAACGCCTCGAAGCTCGATGCCGACGACTTGCTCCAAGGTGGCAGCGCGCTGGTGGTCGAGGGCGACGTCGCGGGAGGAATCGTCTTCGCCGCAGCGCCCAAGGACGCGGACAAGGACGATGCGGACGAGGACAGCGACGGCATCCCCGACGCCGACGAAGGCACCGCCAAGCTGACTTCCTTTGGTGAAGCCCCGGCGGTCGTAATCGGCGGCGCAGACGACATCGCGATCGGCGCGGTGCCCGCCACCGGCACCGGTTTCGGCGTGTTCGTCGAGGGTTCGATCGCAGGCAACGGCGTCTATGCCGGGATCGACGGCAACGGCCTGGTCGTGGGCGGCCAGGGCGGCGCGGTTTCGATCGCGGGCGGCATGGCCGTGTCGGGAAGCGTGACGGCGACATCGAAGGACGCCGAGGCGACCGCTGTGCGCATCGGCGCGGGCGCGGATCTGCCCGAGTTGCGCAATTCCGGCACCATCTCCGCAACCACCGGCGACGATGACGACGCGCTCTCCAGTGCGGTCGCCGTCGACGCCGGGGCGGACATGCCGCTCCTGCGCAACACCGGGACCATCAAGGCCGTCGCGGGCGCGGATGGCACCGCGGTGGCGATCGTCGACCGCAGCGGCACGCTGACCACCATAGAGAACGGCGGCACGATCGTCGCCTCGGGCGCGACCGCAGGATCGGGCCGCAACGTCGCGATAGACCTCACGTCGGTGACTTCCGGCGCCACGGTCGAGCAGATCGCGGTCGGTAGCGGGATCGCCGCCCCTTCGATCCAGGGCGACGTCCGCTTCGGCTCCGGCGCCGACCTGTTCGACCTCGCCGATGGCACGGTCGAGGGCGACGTAACCTTCGGCGCGGGTGCCGACAGTTTCGCGCTCTCCGGCGACGCGACCTATGCAGGCGACGTGAATTTCGGCGGTCAGGCCGATGCGCTGTCGCTCGCCGGGTCCTCCCGGTTCTCGGGCGATGCCGATTTCGGCGGCGGCGCGGGCACCCTTTCGCTCGACGGTACGGCGGTGTTCGCCGGCACGCTCACCAATGCGGAAAACCTTGCGGTGGATCTGACCGGCGGGGTACTCGATCTCGACACCGCAACCACGATCGGCTCCCTTGCCGTGGGTGAGGACGGCGTGATCGTCGCCACACTCGACCAGACGGGCGAGACGGGCACGGCCATCACGGTCGGCGGGACGGCCAGCTTCGCGGAAGGTTCGAGCCTGCGGCTCCGCGTGACCGACATCGCCAGCGCGGAAGGCACCTACACCGTGCTCACCGCCGCCGATCTGACCGGCACCGCCAACCTCGATACCGACAGCACGCTGGTGCCGTTCCTCTACGACGCGACGCTCGCGATCGACGAGGCCGCGGGCGAGATCGCCGTGGACATCACGCGCAAGGCGACCGACGAACTCGGGCTCAACCGGTCGCAGGCCTCGGCTTTCGACGCGTTCTACGCCGCGCTGGCGAACGACGACGATGTCGCCGGAGTGTTCCTGGGCATCACCGAGGGCGACGCGTTCGGCCAGTATGTCGCGCAAATCCTGCCCGACCACGCTGGCGGATCGTTCGAGGGCGTGAGCCTGGGCATGCGAACTTTCGGGCGCAAGCTCGCCGATCCGCAGGGGCCGTTCGATCCCGAGGACAAGTTGCGCGTCGTGCTCGACTTCGCCGGCTGGGATTCGACCAAGGACACGGGCGAGACAGCCGAATACGATCTCGACGGTCTGGGCTTCTCGGGCGGGGTCGAGATGGGCACCGGCTTCGGCGCGGTCGGCGTGACCGGCAACTGGCTGTGGAACCGCCACGACAGCGGCTACGAGAACCAGGTCATCTCCAACACCTACGAAGCGGCGGCCTACTGGCGCGGCAAGTGGGGCGGCCTCTCGGGCTTTGCGCGCGGTTCCTACGGCTTCGCCGACTTCGAGGGCTCGCGCTACTTCGTCGGCGAGAACGGCGACGACGAGATCGAGCGGCTGATCGACCGCGATTGGTCGGGCAACGTCGTGTCGTTCATGGGCGGCGCCTCGTTCGAGACCGGCTCGCAGTACCTGTTCGTGCGCCCCTCGGTGATCCTCGACTACATACGGCTCAGCGAGGACGGCTACACCGAGACCGGCGGCGGCGAAGCGCTCGACCTGACGGTGGAAGATCGCACCAGCGACGAAATGGGGCTGAACCTCGCGGTGGCTGCGGGCGCCGACCTGCTCGGCATGGGCCAGCGCGACGACAACTGGCTCCGCATCGAGGCCGAAGGCGGCTGGCGCGAAATCCTGTCGGGCGAGCTCGGCGCGACCACCGCCAGTTTCGAAGGCGGCGACAGCTTCACGCTCCTGCCCGAACAGCGCGCGAGCGGCTGGTTCGGCCGCCTGCGCGGCATGGGCGGCGACGAGTTCTACTCGATCGGCGGCGAACTGTCGGTCGAGGAACGCAACGAGGAGATCGGCTACGCGCTGCGCGCCACGCTGCGTTTCGGTTTCTGACGAACCCCCGCATGCCTGCCGGAATCATGCCCTAGCGGCAGTTACCCCCCACCCTCCGGCAGCATGCACCCCTGGGCCCGGCCCGGTCGCTTCGGCAACCGGTCCGGGCTCTTTTCTATCGTGGGGAAACGTCCGGCGGCTCGATCACTCCTCCCACCAATAGGGAAGGCGCCGGGCGTCGCCGGTCTCGACCTCGTTCATCGTCCGCGCATCGTAAAGGCGACCGCCGAGCATCACGCGCTCGATGTCGTCGCTCGCCATGATGTCCTGCGAAGGATCGGCCGAAAGGATCACCAGATCCGCCAGCTTGCCTGGCTCGAGGCTGCCGATGTCGCGCGCCATGCCAAGCGACTGCGCCGCCACGATCGTGCCCGCGCGCAGCGATTCGACCGGGCTCATGCCGCCGCGTACGAAGCTCCGCAGCTCCCAATGCGCAGCAACGCCCGCCTGCTGTCCATGCGCGCCGATCGCGACTTTGACCCCGCGCTCGGCAAGCTTCTTCGCCTCGCGCGCGCTGTTGTCGTCGACGAAGGCCCAGTCGGGCGCGGTGATCCGGCGCCCCGTCGCCGCGAGCAGTTCGCGCGGCGGGGTGTGGATCATCAGCGGGTTGTCGTACACGTCGGTCGCCTGGCGCCAGTAGGGATCGCCCGCGAGCCCGCCGTACGTAACCACCAGCGTCGGCGTGTAGTTGCTCTGGCTCTGGCTGAAGAACTGCAGCACGTCCTCGTACATCACATCGACGGGTACGTTGTGCTCCACGGTCGAGTTGCCGTCCGCGATCAGGTTCATGTCCATCCCGAACAGCGAACCGCCCTCGGCCACCACCAGCATGTTCTCCGCCCGGCTGGCGGCGACCACCTGCTGGCGCTGTTCGCGCCGCGGCTGGTTGTAGTTCTTGATCGAGATGCCGCCCTGCGCCTTGATCCGGCGCACGTGCGCCAGCGCATCGTCGTAACTGTCGATCCGCGCATAGATGCCGGGGGCCTTGGCGCCGTAGACGATCTCGCCGGTCGAGAAGATGCGCGGCGCAAGCAGCATGCCTGCGCGCTGGCGTTCGGACGCGGCGAAGATCATCGAGGCGCTCGACGAAGGATCGTGGATCGTGGTCACGCCCATCGCGAGGTTCTGGATCATCGACCAGTTCTGCTGCGGCACCAGATCGCCGGTGCCCTGCGGCCCGTGCGCATGCGCATCGACCAGGCCGGGCATGATCGTCTTGCCGCTGGCGTCGACCACGGTCGCCCCACCCGGCACCTCGACGCTGCCGGTGGGGCCGACAGCGACGATCCGGTCGCCTTCGATCACGATCGTGCCGTTCTCGATCGCGCCGGCTTCGTCGCCTGCCATCGTCAGGATGCGCGCGCCGGTCAGCGCCACGGTGCCGCTCGGACGGGCGGCGTCGACGGTCCTCGCGATCGAGACGCCGCTGGTCGGCGGCGCGAACTTCGGGGCGTTCTCCGCCGGAGGCGCGCTGGGGAACATCGCCGCGGTGCTCGCGCGATAGACCGTCGGCCCCATCGACCAGTAGAGCGTGTCGCTCCCGCCCGACCAGCCGACGTAATCCGCGCCACCCTTGCTCGCCTGGATCGTGGGCAGCGACTTCGCCTCCTCGTCCACCGCGACCGCCTGCCCGCCGGGCATCAGAGGCATCGCGAAGACCTCGTAGTTCTGCCGGAACGCGAAGAAGCGGCCGTCGGGCGAGACGCGGAAGTCGCTCGCCAGTTCGCCCTGCGCGTGCACGCGGCGCGCCTCGCCGTTGAGGTCGGTTGAAAGGAGCTGCAACTTGCCCTCCTCACGCCCGAGCATGAACAGGCGCTCGCCATCGGCGCCGAACTGCGGATCGCCGAGATCGCGCGCGATCAGCTCCGCCTCGCCGCCCGACACGGGCACGCGATAGACTCCCGGATTCTCCGAATATTCCGGCGCGGTCATCCCCCCACCAGAACGCTTCTCGAATACCAGCGTGCGCCCGTCGGGCGAAAACTGCGGCACCGCGTAGTGGCCCGGCGCGCGGGTCACGGCGCGCGCATTGCGGCCGTTGGCATCGGCGACCACGATCTCGCCCAGCCCGGCGTCGGTCCAGCGAACCCAGGCGAGCTGGCGGCCGTCGCGCGACCAGGCAGGCCACAACTCGAGCGCCTCGCCCTGCTGCGTCAGCCTGCGCGGCTCGCCGCCGGCCGCATCCTTGACGTAGAGCTTGCCCAGGCTCTCGAACACCACGCGCCGCCCGTTTGGCGAAAGGCTGGCGAACTTGGGCATCTTCGCCTCGAAGCTGTCGGGCGCGACCGGGATTACCGGATGCGGCGCGTCGGCCACCCCGCGCGTGTCGTCGACCGCGAAGGGAATTTCGGCGAGACCGCTACCGTCGGCGTCGATCCGGCGCAGCTTGCCGCCCGCCCAGAACACGATCGAGCGGCTGTCGGGCGTCCAGTCCATGTTCGGATAGACGCCATAGACCGCCCAGGTCTCCTGCAGGTCGAGGTCGAGGTCGCCGTAGATCATCCGCTCCGCGCCGCTCTCCAGATCCTTGATCCAGAGCTGCGACTGGTCCTTGTCCCGACGGATGAACGCCAGACGCTCGCCGTCGGGCGACGGCGTCGGCCGGACTGAGCCCCCGTATCCGGAAACCGCGGTGGTCACTTCGCCGGTCTTGAGGTCGAAGCGCTCGATCTCGAACAGGCTCTGGGTCGAATCCTGCGCGTATTCGAAGATCGGGCCGGGGCTGACGTTGCGCGTGTAGTAGATCGCGCTGCCGTCAGGCGCGTAGATCGGTTCGCCCAGTTCCTTCTGCAGTTGCTCGCTCGCGCGCTCGACCAGCGCCACGCCGGTGCCGCCGGAGACGTGATAGAGCCAGATCTCGCCCGTGCCCGCCGAACGCCCGGTGGTGAAATGCTTCTTCGCCGCGATGAAGCGCCCGTCGGGGCTCCAGGTCGGCTGGTTGAGCAGTCGGAAGCTTTCCTTGGTCACCTGCCGCTTGTCTGATCCGTTGGCGTTCATCACCCAGATGTTGTCGCCGCCGCCGCTGTCGGAGGTGTAGGCGATCCGGCTGCCATCGGGGGAAAAGCGCGGCTGCACGTCCCACGCCAGGCCATCGGCGATCCGCGTCGGCGTGCCGCCCGCGATCGGCATGGTGTAGATGTCGCCCAGCAGCGCGAAGGCGAGCGTGCCGCCATCGGGGCTGACGTCGACGTCCATCCAGGTGCCTTCGTCGGTGCGGATCGGAACCTGGCGGATGGTCGCGCCCTGCGGCGCGGTGACGCTCCACTTGGCCGCGTCGGCGCTCTCGGCAACCGGATCGACCGGGCTGGTCGTAACCTGCTCGCCGCTGCCTTCGACCGGCATCTCGTCGCCTTGCGAAGCCTCGACCTCTTGCTCCTCGACCGGATTGGGCGAAGGCTGCGGCTCCTGCTCCTGCGCGCTCAGCGAGGTAGCGAACAGCAGGCTGGCGATGACGGACGCGACACTGGCTTTCATTGTGATCTGTCTCCCCTGGGAAAGCGGGCGTTCTAGCAAGAAGCCGGACGAGGTCCATGCCGTCCGTCGATTTGGAAGGGAGGCGTCGGCTGCGGGATTGTCGCTTCGTCTTCCGGTGCCTATCGTGCCGCTCGGCAAGCAAGGGGGGCGGCTTGGAACTGGTGATCGTGTTTTCGATGGCGGCTGCGATTGCCTACCTGTGGCGGCGCGTCGACACGCTCGAGCATCAAGTCGCTCTGCTGGACTACGGCCCACCCCCGAGCCACTTCTCCGAACCCGAAACCGAACCGCCGCGAGAAGCGCATGCGCCAGAGGTTCGGGCGCTCGAAACGCCAGAGCGGTCGGAACCGACCGAGATCGCCCAGCCAGCGCCCGCCGAAGTCCCGGAAGCCGCGCCCGCCCGGAACTGGATCCCGACGCTGGATTTCGAGGAGATCTTCGGTCGGCTGCTGCCGATCTGGGCGGGCGGCGTCGCGCTCGCGGTCGCCGGGTTCTTCCTCGTGCGCTATTCGATCGAGGCCGGGTTGATGACCGAGAGCGTGCGCGTCGGGCTCGGCTTCGCGTTCGGCCTCGCGCTCGTCGCTGGCGCCGAAATCGCCTTTCGCCAACAGCATCGCCTGGCCGACGAACGCGTGCGGCAGGCGCTGGCCGGAGCGGGCATCGCCACGCTCTTTGCCAGCTTCTATCTCGCCGGATCGCTCTACGGATTGATCGGCTCGACCGTGGCCTTCCTCGGGCTCGCGACAGTCACCGGTGCCGCGATCGCGCTGTCTTTCCGGTTCGGATTGCCGAGCGCGATCCTCGGGCTAGTCGGCGGATTCGCCGCGCCGCTGCTGGTCGAAAGCGACAATCCCAACCTCGCATTGCTCGCGCTCTATCTGGCCCTCGTAACAGCGGGGCTGGCGTTCACAGGTCGGCGACAGAACCGCGCCTGGCTTTCGCTCGCCGCTCTCGGCGGCGGGCTCGGCTGGGGGGCCATGCTGTTGCTGGCGGGCACGGCCGAGCTAGGCGACACGCTTGCGGTGGGGCTCTATCTCGTTGCCCTGGGCGCGGTGCTGCCCGCCTTCGTTTCTGGTGGCCGTGCTACGATATGGATAAAGATCACCGCTGCCGGAATCGCGAGCCTGCAAATGGCGGCGCTCGTCCATCAGGGCGGCTACTCGGCGCTCGCATGGGCGCTCTATGCGTCGCTCGGCGCCGCTCTGGCGACACTGGGGTGGCGCATGGAGCGGCTACGCGAAGCGAGCCTGGTCGCAGCGGCCGTCGCGCTTTGGTTGCTCGGCTTTTGGCCCGAACCAACTGCGCTTTCCCTCGCGGCGGTCGGCGCGGGGCTGGCCGCGATATTCGCGGGCGTGCCGTTGGCGCATCACTGGCGCGGGAACGAGCGCACGGCGGACACGATCCAACTCTGCGCCGTCCCGCTCGGGCTCATCGTGGTGGCATGGTGGGCGCTGGGCACCACCAATGGCGACACCGTCGACCCTGTGCTGGCGATCGGCGCGCTAACGCTGGCCGCCTTCCCAGGCCTTGCAGCGCTCCTGCGGTACCGCACGTCTGCCGACACGCTCGACCGCACTGCAACGGCCTGCATCGCGAGCGCCACCGCTGCGCTCTATCTGGCTTTCCTGCTCGGCACGTCAGGGTGGTCCGCGTCGATTGGCGGTTCCTTGCTTGCGGGCGGCCTCTTCCTGATTGCCCGTCAGAGAAGCGAACACGGACTTGCGTGGGTCGCCCGCGGCGTGGCCATCGCGTCCGTGCTGCTTCTACTCGGTCTTCCCTGGGTCGAGCAGCGCGTCGAAGGCGAGGTGTGGCAGGTCTTCCGCAGCGGCACCGACCCCCTCGATGCGATCGGCACGCTGCGCTGGTTGGCCGCCGCCCTGGCAACGCTGCCGACGGTCTTGCTCGAGCGCGACGCACGCTGGAAGCGCCTTGCCGAGGGAGTTGTGGCCATTCTGCTGTATGGTGCGGCGGCGCAAGCACTGCCCGGCGAGATGCTCGCCTGGGCCGCCGCGCTCGCGGCGGGAGCGATCGCGTGGCGCCTGCCCGAGCGCCGCGCCGCGTACGCGACCTTCCTGGTGTTGGCGGGATTGTGGAGCCTCACGGTTCTGCTGCCGTGGCTGATCGCGGGCGTCGCGGCACTCGGAGGAAATCCGGTGCTGTCGGACGATCTGTCGCCGGCCCACGATGCCCTGCTCTACCTGCTGCCTTTCGCCGCAGCCTGCGTTGCGCTGGCATGGCGGGCGAACCGATGGGCGAGCCCGATGGCCGTCCCAGCCGCAATCGTGGTCGCGCACCATCTCTTCAAGCCACTGTTCGCGATCGACGCGCCCGCGCGCTTCGCTGCGCTCGGTCTCGCAGAACGCACGGTGTGGGAGGCGCTGCTGCTGGCTTCGGCGCTCGCCGCATGGTCTGGCAGGTCCAGGCTTGCCGCGCTGCATATTTTCGCTGGTGTGATGGCCGGAACGGCGTTGGCGCACTTCGCTTCCTTCACCCTGCTGGTCCACAATCCACTCTGGACCACGCAGGCGGTGGGCAGTCTCCCGCTCGTCAATTGGCTACTCCCCGCCTACGCCATCGCGATCGGCGCTACGCTCCTCGTCGGCCGGCTGCTGACGGAGCGCTGGCCAAGGCTTCGCTCCGCAGTCGATGCCACGCTGATGCTGCTGATCGGGCTGCTGGCCTTGTCCGAACTGCGCCATGCTTTCGCCGGGTCGGTGCTCGTGACGCGGCCCGTGGGCCAGGTTGAGGTCTTGCTACGATCGCTCGCCGGGATCGTGCTCGCCGTGGCCTTTCTCTGGTGGGGATCGCGCCATGGGCTACGCAGCTGGCGCGTCGGATCGCTGGTGTTGATGCTGGGCGCGGTGCTGAAGGTCTTCCTGTTCGATGCCGCTGGCCTCGAAGGGCTGGCGCGGATCGCCAGCTTCATGGCGCTCGGCTTCAGCCTGATCGGGATCGGCTGGTTCTACACTCGGCAACTGAAGACGCGGCCGACGCTTGAAGAAACCGTCGCACCAGCATAGGCGCGGCCGATGGATCGGGCGACAATCGTTCACGAGAATTTCCTGCGCCGCGTGGGCGCGGGGGAGTTGCCGCGGGGCGCGGCGCCGCACGGGCCGCTGGCGCGCGAGGCGGCGGTGCAGCTCTACCGTTCGGGATGCCTCACCCGCGCGCTCGATCTCGCCAGTCGGCGAATGCAGGCCGCGGGCGAGGGGTTCTATACGATCGGCTCCTCTGGCCACGAAGGCATGGCCGCGGTCGCCGCTGCGCTGCGCCCGACCGACATGGCCTTCCTCCATTACCGCGACGCTGCATTTCAGATCGAGCGCGCCAACCAGGTGCCGGGCCAGTCGATCCTGTGGGACATGCTGCTTTCGTTCGCCTGTTCGAGCGACGATCCGATCTCGGGCGGGCGGCACAAGGTGCTCGGCTCGAGGGCCCTCAACATCCCCCCACAGACTTCGACCATCGCCAGCCACCTGCCCAAGGCGGTTGGCGCGGCGTACTCCATCGGCCTCGCGAAGAAGCTGCGGCCCGAGCACCAGGCGCTGCCCGACGACGGTATCGTCATGTGCAGCTTCGGCGATGCCAGCGCCAACCACTCGACCGCACAAGGGGCGATCAACACGAGCTGCTGGACCACCTACCAGAAGGTGCCGTTGCCGGTGCTGTGGGTGTGCGAGGACAACGGGATCGGTATCTCGACCAAGACCCCCACGGGCTGGATCGCGGCCAATTTCGCGCACCGCCCCGGCCTCGGCTACTTCGCCTGCGACGGGCTCGACATCTACGACACTTACGCGACCGCGCGGGCCGCCGCGGAATTCGTCCGCACGCGGCGCAAGCCGGCATTCCTGCACATGCGCACGGTGCGGCTCTACGGCCATGCCGGGGCCGACATGCCGACGACCTACATGGCCAAGGCCGAAGTCGAAGCGGAAGAAGCGAACGACCCGCTGCTCCACTCCGTTCGCCTGCTCGGCGAAGCGGGTGCACTGAAGCCCACCAAAGCGCTGGCGATCTACCGCGAGACGCTCGACCGGGTCGAGCGCGTGCGGGCCGAAGCGGTGACACGGCCACGACTGAAGACTGCCTCCGAGGTCATGGCGAGCCTGATCCCGCCGAAGCGCGAAAACGCACCGAGCAACGGCCCTTCCGCCGAAGCGCGCGCCGCAGCGTTCGGCGCCGACCTCAAGGCGATGGGATCGCCGCAGATCATGAGCCGCTGCATCAACTGGGCGCTCACCGACCTGATGCTGGAACACCGCGAGATCGCGCTGATGGGGGAGGACGTCTGCGCCAAGGGCGGGGTCTACGGCGTCACCCAGAAGCTCGGCGCGCGCTTCGGCCGCGCGCGAGTGATCGACACCCTTCTCGACGAACAGTCGATCCTCGGACTCGGGCTCGGCATGGCGCAGAACGGGCTGCTGCCGATCCCCGAGATCCAGTTCCTCGCCTACTACCACAACGCCGAGGACCAGATCCGCGGCGAAGGTGCCACGCTGCCGTTCTTCTCGAACGGTCAGTTCACCAACCCGATGGTGCTCCGGATCGCCGGGCTCGGCTACCAGAAGGGCTTCGGCGGGCACTTCCACAACGACAACAGTTTTGCCGCGCTGCGCGACGTGCCCGGCGTGATCCTGTGCTGCCCCTCGAACGGCGCCGACGCCGCGAAACTGCTGCGCGAATGCGTGCGACTGGCGCGCGAAGAGCAGCGGCTGGTGATCTTCCTCGAACCGATCGCGCTCTACCCGATGCGCGACTTGCACGAGGCTGGCGACGGCCTCTGGATGCGGCACTATCCCGCGCCGGGTGAGCGGATAGGTTTGGGTGAAGTGAACTCCTACGGCGACGGCACCGATCTCGCGATCGTCAGCTATGCCAACGGGCTGCATCTGTCGTTGCAGGCTCAGAAGCGGCTGGCCGAGGCGGGCGTGGCGAGCCGGGTGATCGACCTGCACTGGCTCAACCCGCTGCCGATGAACGCATTGATC
>CAMPGP010000013.1 GCA_946885545.1 uncultured Altererythrobacter sp. | reverse complement strand
GAAACCGTTGATCGCAACCTTGGTCGCCATGTGGAAAGCTCCTGCTAAATGCCCAGTGCGGCTTTGATTTTGGGGACGATGGCTTCCGCGGTGAAGCCGAATTTCGCAAACAGATCTTCCGCCGGCGCCGATGCGCCGAAACGGTCGAGGCCGATCTGGAGGCCGTCGGTGCCGGTGTAGCGTTCCCAGCCCAGCGTCGATCCGGCCTCGATCGAGACCTTGAGCACCTCGGCGGGCAGGAGATCGGCGCGATAGGCCTCGTCCTGCTGCGCGAACAGTTCCATGCAAGGCATTGAAATCACGTCTGCGCCGATGCCATCCGCTTCGAGCGCCGCCGCGGTATCGCAGGCTACCTCGACTTCCGAGCCGGTCGCGATCAGCACCACCTTGCGCTCCGCGGTCGCGGCGCGCAGGCGATAGGCACCCTTGCCGCTGAGCATCTCACCTTCATGGCGAAGTTGCGGCAAGTTCTGGCGGCTGAGCGCGAGGACCGAAGGCGTTTCCTTCGCCGCGAGCGCCAGCTGCCAGCACTCGGCAGTCTCGATCACGTCGGCCGGGCGGAACACGTTGAGGTTGGGAATCAAGCGCAGGCTCATCACCTGCTCGACCGGCTGGTGCGTCGGCCCGTCCTCGCCCAGCCCGATCGAATCGTGCGTGAAGACATAGATCGCGCGCGTCTGCTGGAGCGCGGAGAGGCGCACCGCGTTGCGGCAATAGTCGCTGAAGATCAGGAACGTGCCGCCGTAGGGGATCACCCCGCCGTGCAGCGCCATGCCGTTCATCGCCGCGGCCATGCCAAATTCGCGAATGCCGTAATAGAGATAACGCCCGCCGTAATCGTCGCCGGTGAGCGGCTGCATCGTCTTGGTCTTGGTGTTGTTCGAACCGGTGAGGTCGGCCGAGCCGCCGATCATCTCGGGTAGCAGCGGCACCAGCACCTCGAGCGCCATTTCCGACGCCTTGCGGGTGGCGACCTTGTGATCCTGCTTCAGCCAGTCGGCGAACGCCTGTTCGGCCTTGTCGCTGGTGGGCAGGTCGCCCGCCATGCGCCGTTCGAACTCAGCTTTGTGCGACGACGCGCCAAGCCGCTCGCGCCATTCGCCATGCGCGATGCGCCCACGCTCGCCGGTCGCGCGCCAGTCGGCGAGGATGCCCTCGGGCACTTCGAAGGCGGGCGCGTCCCAGCCCAGTTCCTCGCGCGCCGCGGCGACTTCGTCCGCGCCGAGCGCCGCGCCGTGCGTGGCACTGGTGCCCTGCTTGTTGGGCGCGCCCTTGCCGATCACGGTGCGGCAGGCAACGAGCGAGGGGCGCTCGTCCGCCACGGCCTCGTCGATCGCGCGCTGGATGGCCTCCGGATCGTGCCCGTCGCAGGAAACGACATGCCAACCGGTCGCCTCGTAACGCGCGCGGATGTCCTCGCTGGTCGAAAGGTCGGTCGAACCGTCGATGGTGATCGCGTTGTCGTCCCACAGCACGATCATGCGGCCGAGCTTGAGGTGTCCGGCAATGCCGATCGCTTCGTGGTTCACGCCTTCCATCAGGCACCCGTCGCCCGCGACGACCCATGTGCGGTGATCGACCAGGTCACTGCCGAATTCGGCGTTCAGATGGCGCTCGGCGATCGCCATGCCCACGGCCATCGCAAGGCCCTGGCCGAGCGGCCCGGTGGTGCACTCGACACCGTCGAGCAGGAAGTTCTCCGGGTGCCCGGCGCAGGGGCTGCCGAGCTGGCGGAAGTTCGCGATCTCCTCCATCGTCGGGTGTGCGTAGCCCGAGAGGTGAAGCAGCGAATAGATCAGCATCGAGCCGTGGCCGGCGCTGAGCACGAAGCGGTCGCGGTCGGCCCATTTCGGATCGGAAGGGTCGAACTTCAGATACTTCGACCACAGCACCGTGGCGACATCGGCCATGCCCATCGGCATTCCCGGATGCCCCGAATTCGCCGCCTGCACCGCATCCATCGAAAGGGCCCGAATGGCATTGGCCATGGGGGCGAGACGGTTCGGGTCGAGACTCATTCGCGGGGTCGCTCCTGCCGGGTTGTTCGATGCACGCAAAACCTGCGCGATTCGGGCGCGCGAAGCCTTTGCGGACGCGCAGGCGCAGGTCAACAGCGGGCGGTGGGGCGTCCCCGGCAGCCGGGCGGAGCCAAGTTATCAACAGGGCCGCCCAAGGCTTTGCGCGAGCAGACAAATGCGATATTTTCACCGGTATGGATGGCGAGCGTATCGAGCGTGCAGTGCAACGGATCGAGGCGGCTTTGGGCCGGATCGCCACCGTTGCGGATTCCTACCCTCCGGTATCGGCGAGCGGCAGCGGCGGCGATGCGAAGCTGCGCGAAGCCGCGTCGAAGGCGCTGAACGAGATCGACGACCTGATCGAAAGGCTCGAACGATGAGCGAGGTTCGGCTCTCGATCGGCGGGCGCGACTATACGGTGTCGTGCGCCGACGGTCAGGAAGCGCACGTCGCGCGTCTGGGCGAGGCGATCGACGGGAAATTCCACCAGCTCGGCAACAGCATCTCGAACAAGGATGCGCAGAACATGCTGTTCGCTGCGTTGCTGCTGGCTGACGAGCTGCACGAGCAGCGCACGGGTGCGTCAACGCCTGCAGAGCCCACTTCTCCAGGACCCGACGAGGAAGTGGCGCGGTTACGCACCGCCTTGCAGGACGCAGAGATCGCCGAGTCCGCCGCCCGGAGCGAAATCGAGACGCTGCGGGCCGACCTCGAAACCGTCCGCGCCGGCGAAACCGCGCTGCGAACCGAACTCGAAAACCTGAAGGGCGAGCATGAAGCCGCGATGGGCGAGGCGGGCGGCAACGGCGAGCGTGCCGCGACACCTTCGCCCGGGCTGTTCGGCGATCCCGAACTCGCCCCCGCGCTCGAACGGTTCGCCGACCTGCTCGAGAATTGCGCCGACAAGCTTGAGAGCAAGCTCGCGACCTCCTAAATAGGCGTCGGCGGGACTGCCCGGCACGAGCCTTTACGAAAATCCCTGGGGCTATAAGCAATCCACGGGAGCTGTCCCTGCCCTGGTCCACGGGTTCGTCCTGGGGGTCGGGGTAAACGGCGCCCACCTGACCCTTAGGCGTCAGAGGATTTCCTAGGAAAACGACCCATGGTGGTTCCGCCACTCGATTTCCCCGATATACGCCATGGTATGACGAAAGCCGAACTGAGGACCGCCCTGCGCGCGGCACGTCGCGCCGAAGCCGACGCATTGCCGGCGCAAGTGCGCGCGCTGGTCTTCCACCGCCCGCCCGCACCGCTGCTGGAGCGCGTGCCCGACGGTGCGGTAATCGGTCTCTACGCCGCCCATCCCCACGAAGCGCCTGCCGCGTCATACGCGCGCTTTTTCGCCGAACGTGGCCACCGGGTTGCCCTACCCCGATTCTCCGACTGCGAGGCTGAGATGGAATTCGCCGAGCACGTCGATCCGTTCGACGAAGGCAATCTGGTCGACGGTCCGTTCGATATCCGACAGCCGGGCAGCGACGCGCCCACCGTGGTGCCGCAGGTGCTGTTCGTACCGCTGCTCGGCTTCACCGTCCGCGGCGAAAGGCTCGGCCAGGGCGGCGGGCATTACGACCGCTGGCTAGCGCACCACCCCGATACCATCCGCATCGGCATGGCGTGGGACGGGCAACTGGTCGACGAGCTTCCGGTCGAGCCGCACGATGTGCCGCTCGATGCCGTGGTCACCCCCACCCGCCTCTACGGACCGTTCTGATGCGCGAGCAACCGAGCTGGCGCCTTCCGGTGGGCATTCTCGCGCTGCTCGCGGGGCTCACGGTATATGGCGTGCTCATCGCGCGCTATGCGCCCGCGCTGATCGGCGGCTGGCCAGCCTGGGCACAAACGCCCGTTTATCTGGTGCTGGGAGTGATCTGGCTGCTTCCGTTGAAGCGCTTCCTGATCTGGATGGAGACCGGCCGCTGGGGCTGAGCGCTCACGCGCTTATTGTCGGTGCCATCCGGCAAGGAAAAGTCCCAAGTGGCGCGAGTGACGGGGCTCGAACCCGCGACCTCCGGCGTGACAGGCCGGCACTCTAACCAACTGAGCTACACCCGCGCATTCTCGGGCAGCGCCGCTTGGGAGCAGCGCCACTAGGCCAGCTTCGCGGGGCTGTCAACGCCCGTATCGCAGGTATTTCGCCGCACCCGCGAACGGGTCCGAAAGTCGCAAAAACTTGTGCTGCGTTAACCATATTTTGGCGTTCCGCTGCGACACCCCACCCACGCCATCGGGGGGATGATTCATGCGTATCGGACTGGTGATCGGCGGCCTGGCCTGCTTGATCGCAAGCAGCCTTGCGGCCCAATCTGCCGCCGGGGTTTCGCGCGCCGTCTATGTCGAACGAATGGTGACCGCGCCGGGCGGCGAGCGCGTGCGCACTATCGAGCCGGCCGAAGAATTGCGCCGCGGGGACAAGGTCGTTCTGGTCGTCGAATGGAACCGCGAGCGGAGCGGCACGCCCGTCACGGTGTCGAGCGCGATCCCGCGCGAACTAGCCTTTCAGAAAAGCAGCTCGGATGCGATGGAAGTGTCGATCGACGGCGGGCGCAGCTGGGGCCAACTCGGCACAATGCGGATCGACGACGCCAACGTTCGCCGCCGAGCCTCTCCCGAAGACGTGACACACGTGCGCTGGCGCTTCACCGATCGGCGCGATCCGGCGCGCGGCGGCCGCGTGACCTACAGCGCCATCGTCCGCTGACCGGCGGTTCCCCGATCAGTCCGCGAGCAGAAGCACCGGGCGCTCGATCAGCTTCTTGAGCGCCTGGACGAAGCTCGCCGCATCCCATCCATCGACGACACGGTGATCGCAGCTGATCGAAATGTTCATCAGCTTGCGCTTCTCGATCCGCTCGCCGCCCATGCCGTCGGAAACGAACATCGGGCGTTCGACGATCCGGTTGGGGCCGATGATCGCAACTTCCGGCCGGTTGATCACCGGCGTCGTCGCCACACCGCCGAGCGGGCCGAGCGAGGTGACGGTGAGCGTCGAGCCCGAAAGTTCTTCCGATTTGGCCGAACCGTCTCGCGCAGCGTCAGCAAGGCGCACGATCTCGCGCGCGAGCTGCCACAGGTTCTTCGCCTGCGCGTCGCGGATCACCGGGACCATCAGGCCCTTATCGGTTTGCGCCGCCATGCCGAGATGCACGGCGCCGTGGCGCGTGACCACGCCGGCCTCGTCGTCGAAGCGCGCGTTGATCATCGGGAAGTCGGGCAGCGTCTTGCAGATCGCGGAGATCAGGAGCGGCAGCATGGTGAGCTTCGGCTTGTCGCCGCGATCGGCATTGAGATCGGCGCGCAGGCGCTCGAGCTCGGTGACATCGCATTCCTCGACATAGGAGAAGTGCGGAATGTTGCGCTTCGCCTCGGCCATGTTCTGCGCGATACGCTTGCGCAGGCCGACGACCTTGATCGCCTCGTCGGCCCGTGTGCGCCCGGCAGGCGAGAAGCCGCCACCACCATTGTACGACAGGAAGGCGTCGAGATCGGCGTGACGCAGGCGACCGTCGGCGGCGGGCTTCACCTCGCCGAGATCGATGCCGAGGTCCTTCGCGCGCTGGCGCACTGCCGGGCTGGCGAGGACCTTGGCCTGCGCGGCCGGGGCCGGAGCAGGTGTCGGCGTGGGGACCGGCTCGGGTGCCGGATCGGCCGCGATCGCATCGTCGGCATCGCTCGCATCCGAGTTCTCGACCTCGATCCGCTCCTCGACCGCTTCCGACTTGGGCGCAGGGGCGGCTTCCGCAGCTTCCTCGTTTTCCTCGAGCACGTCGTCGGGGATCTCACCCTCGACTTCGATCACCACCAGCATCGAGCCGATCGCGATCGTGTCGCCGACTTCGCCCGCGACCTCGATGACCTTGCCCGCGACCGGGCTTTCCATTTCGACCGTCGCCTTGTCGGTCATCATGTCGGCCAGGCGGTCGTCCTCGTCGACGGTGTCGCCGACCTTGACGTGCCAGTCGACGATTTCCGCCTCGGCGATGCCTTCGCCGATGTCGGGCAGGTTGAAGGTGAATTTCGCCATGAGGTCAGTCCTTGAGGAGCTTGTCGATCGCTTCGCCGATGCGAACTGGGCCGGGGAAATAGGCCCATTCGAGGCTGTGCGGATAAGGAGTGTCGAAGCCGGTCACGCGCTCGACCGGCGCTTCGAGGTGGTAGAAGCAGCGTTCGGTGACGAGCGCGGACAGTTCAGCGCCGAAGCCCGAGGTGCGCGTCGCCTCGTGCACGATAAGGCACTTGCCCGTACGTTCGACCGACGCCTCGATCGCCTCGATGTCGAGCGGCACGAGCGTGCGCAGGTCGAGGATCTCGGCCTCCACACCCTTTTCGCGGCAGACCGATTCGACCACGTGGACCATCGTTCCGTAGGTCAGCACCGTCATCGCGTCGCCTTCGGTCACGGTCCGCGCCTTGCCGAGCGGGATCTTGTAATAGCCTTCAGGCACCAAGCTCTGCGCATGGCGCTTCCACGGTTCGACCGGCTTGTCGTAGTATCCGCTGAACGGCCCGTTGTAGATCCGCTTCGGCTCGAAGAAGATCACCGGATCGTTGTCTTCGATGCACGAGATCAACAGGCCCTTGGCGTCGTAGGGGGTCGAGGGGATTACGGTCTTGAGGCCCGAAACGTGGGTGAAGATCGCCTCCGGGCTCTGACTGTGCGTCTGCCCGCCGAAGATGCCGCCCCCGAATGGCGACCGCACCGTCATCGGCGCAATGTACTCGGTCGCCGAGCGATAGCGCAGCCGCGCCGCTTCGGAGATGAGTTGGTCGAGCCCAGGATAGATGTAGTCGGCGAACTGTATTTCGGGCACAGGTCGGAGACCGTAGGCCCCCATCCCCACCGCGACGCCGATGATCCCGCATTCGGAGATCGGCGTGTCGAACACCCGCGTCTTTCCGTGCTTCTCCTGCAGGCCCGCGGTCGCGCGGAACACCCCGCCGAAATAGCCGACATCCTCGCCCAGCACGATCACGTCGGGATCGCGTTCGAGCATGATGTCGAGCGCATCGTTGATCGCCTCGATCATGTTAAGGCGGCGTTCCGTGCCGGCCTCGCCCGCGGGTTGCTCCTTCACCTCGGTGCTCATTGCGGGCGCCCTCCCTTGAACTTGATCTCACGCTCGCGGGTCGCCTGTTCGGCCTGCTCCTTGAGGTGCCAGGGAAGTTCCTCGAACACGTCTTCGAACATGGTGCGGAACGGGTGGTGCATGCCGTGGCCGAGGATGCCGTTCTTCTCGGCCTCCTTGGTCGCGGCCTTGACCCGCTCGGCCGCCTCGCGGTCCATCGTCTCCTGCCGCTCCTCGTCCCATTCGCCGAGCGCGATCAGGTGGTTCTTGAGCCGCATGACCGGATCGCCCAGCGGCCACTCCTCGCGCTCCTGCGCGGAGCGGTAACCGCTCGGATCGTCGGAGGTCGAATGGCCTTCGGCGCGGTAGGTGAAGTACTCGATCAGCGTCGGTCCGCCGTTGGCACGCGCGCGGTTGGCGGCCCAGCGCTGCGCCGCATAGACCGCCAGCGCATCGTTGCCGTCGACCCGAAGACCGGCGAGCCCGTAGCCCAGCGCGCGCGCGGCGAACGTGGTTCGCTCGGCACCGGCGAATCCCGAGAAGCTCGAAATCGCCCACTGGTTGTTGATAACGTTGAGGATAACCGGTGCATTGTAGACGGTCGCGAAGGTGCAGGCCGAGTGGAAGTCGCCTTCCGCGGTGCTGCCCTCGCCCACCCAGGTCGCGGCGATGCGGCTGTCGCCCTTGATCGCGCTCGCCATTGCCCAGCCGACCGCCTGCGGGGTCTGCGTCGCAAGGTTGCCGCTGATCGAGAAGAAGCTGTGCTCGCGGCTCGAGTACATGATCGGGAGCTGGCGGCCCTTCAGCTTGTCCCCCTTGTTCGAGTAGATCTGGTTGATCATCTCGACCAGGTCGTAGCCGCGCACGATCAGCACGCCCTGCTGGCGATAGCTGGGGAAGACCATGTCGTCGCTCGCCAGCGCCATCGCGGCGGCCACGCTGGTGGCCTCCTCGCCCGTGCACTTCATGTAGAAGCTGGTCTTGCCCTGCCGCTGGCCGCGAAACATGCGCTCGTCGAACGCGCGCACCAGCGCGAAATGGCCGAGCATCGTGCGCAGGGTATCGGGGTCGAGCTTGGGGTCCCACGGCCCGTGCGCTTTGTTATCTTCGCCCAGCACGCGGATCAGGTCGTGGCACAGCGGCGCGGTGTCCTTCGCGTCGCACACCTCGTCGGGGCGCGGCTGCTTGCCCGCTTCGGTGACGCCGATATGTCTAAAATCGACCGTGTCGCCGGGGCGGAATTTGGGTTCGGGAACGTGGAGCCGGAGCGCGGGCTTGTTAGTCCCTGCTTCCCGGTCCGCGTCGGGCCTGTCGGCCATATGAAATCTCCCAGAGCGTGAGACGCAATCTTTTACGTGTGCGTTATTTTATTTCACGGCACGGGAGGGGTCAAGTTTTCCCGTCTCAGACCGCCACGGGTGCCTTGATCGCACCGAGCGGCGTGTAGTCATGCATCTCGAAATCATCGATCCGGTAGTCGAAGATCGTCTCCGGCCGCCGCACTATCTCAAGCCGCGGGCGCCCCTGGGGTTCCCTGCCCAGCTGTTCCTCGATCAGGTGCGCGTGGTTGAGATAGAGGTGTACGTCACCCCCCATCCACACGAACTCGCCGGGTTCGAGATCGACCTGTTGCGCGATCATGCGCTGGAGCAGCGCGCCCGACCACAGGTTGAAGGGCAACCCCAGCGCGACGTCGCAGCTGCGCTGGTAGAGCGCACAGTTGAGCCGTCCGTCTGCGACGTGGAACTGGTAGGTCTTGTGGCACGGCGGCAGCGCCATCCGGTCGAGCTCGGCGACGTTCCAGCCTTCGATGATATGCCGACGGCTGCCCGGATTGGAACGCAGCGAATCGACCACTTGCGCCACCTGGTTGATCCCCGGCGCCGGCTCGTACAGGCCGTCCTTGCGATAGCGATACGTCGGCCAGTCGACCCACTGCTTGCCGTAGACCGGCCCGAGATCGCCCCACCGCTCGGCGAAGGCCTCGTCGTCAGCGATCCGCTGGACGAAATCCTCGAGCGCGATGTCCTCGCCCGTTTCGCGAACATAGCGCGCATGCGGCCACTCGTTCCAGATCTTCACCCCCTGAAGCACGAGCGGGCGGATGTTCGTATCACCGGTGAGGAACCACAGCATCTCGCGCGTAGCGGTCTTCCAGAAGACACGCTTGGTGGTGAGCAATGGCATCGCCCCGTCCGCGAGGTCGAATCGCAGCGTGGCGCCGAACACCGAGCGCGTGCCGACGCCGGTGCGGTCGACGCGTTCGCTGCCCTCCTCCCAGATACGCCCCATCAGATCGAGATACTGCCGTTCGGGGTGTGCGCCGGGGAGAGAATCGGCAGATATCGCAGCGCTGGCCATGACACTCCCCTAGCCCGGCAAATGCCCGCTTGCCACCCCGCGTCGCCCTGCCTATAGGGCGCGCCTTGCCTCGACCCGCACGGGGCTTTGCCCGCGCGGGACCGACACGGTCGGGGAGTAGCTCAGCCTGGTAGAGCACTGTCTTCGGGAGGCAGGGGCCGGAGGTTCGAATCCTCTCTCCCCGACCAATTTGGCTAGCCATCTGTCGGTCTCGGAATCCCTTCCCGGGACGCTCCACTGTCGATCCTGCTCCGACTTCAGTTTGCATGGCGATGACGCCGATGATCCTTGATCGCCAGAAGCCGATCGCCGACGCTGCTTCGAGGCATGTTGTGCGAAAGCAGTCCGCTACATCGTTAGCAACTCCCTAACCTTGCGTGCTTACCCACGCGGAAAGGCCAAGGGGAGCACCGGCATGAAGGGCGTGATTTTCAACCTGCTGGAGCGGGTCGTGACCGACGAGTACGGCGTCGACGCTTGGGACGATCTGATCGACGATGCCGAAGTGACCGGCGCCTACAGCTCGCTCGGCAATTACGACGATTCGGAAATCGAGGCGCTCGTCGCCGCGGCCGCTGCCAAGACCGGCCAGACCCGTGCGCAAGTCCTCCACTGGTTCGGCATGCGCGCGATGCCCCTGCTGCGCGAGCTCTATCCCTCGCTGTTCGACCCGCACGGGTCGTCGCAGGATTTCGTGCTGTCGGTGAACGAGATGATCCACCCCGAGGTACGCAAGCTCTATCCCGACGCGAAGTGTCCGTTCTTCCACATGCGACGTAGTGGTGAGGACGTCGTGAGCCTGAAATACGAATCTGAGCGCGAGATGATCGACTTGGCGCACGGCTTTCTCGACGGTGCTGCCGAGGTCTATGGCGACCGCATCGCAGTCGAGAAGCCAAGCGCCGGCGAAGCGCCCGATCGCCTCGAGGTGAGCTGGCTTCGATGAACGAGGCCGAGTCCACCTGCGCCGACTGCTGCGACAGGGTCGCGCGCCTCGAAAAACGGCTCGCACGTGAACGCATTGCGCGGGCCGAAGTCGAGCGCATGGCCGAATCCGGCCTTACCCAGCTCTACGAACACAAGCTCGACGCCGAACTGCTCGGCAAGGTCGCGGCTTATGCCAATCGCGCCCGAAATCTCGAAGAAGTGCTGACGGTCGCAATCGAAGGCGTTCTGGAACGCACTGGATGGCCGTTCGGCAGCGTGTTTTTCGTCGACGAAGCGAGCCAGTCCCTCCGCCCGGCCCTGGTCGCGCGTTCGATGCACGAGGATGCAAACTCCCTCGGTCATTTTGCCCGGCAAACCCTGATTGCTCTCGCCAATGGCGACGATCCCGTCGTACGCGCGATTTCCCAGCGCGAACCTGTGGTCGAGGATTCCATCGCCGGCTCTGCGATGGCCTTCGCGCGACGCCTGGTCGCGATGAAGTGCGGGATGCGTTGCGCCATGGCCGTGCCGGTACTCTCGGGCGAACGGGTGGTCGCCGTAATGGAATTCATGGCCGCCAAGGACAGTACGCTGCGCGACGGCCTCCTTGATCTTCTCATGCAGGTGGCGGCGCAGGTCGCGCGGATGCACGAGCGGATCGAGATGTCCGAGCGTCTCTCGCACGACGCGCTTCACGATCCGCTGACCGGTCTGCCCAACCGCCAGCTTTTCGCCGATCGTCTGCAGCGCGCCGAGCAGATGCAGGATCGTGCAGGTACCGGGTACTGCGTGCTCTTTCTCGACCTCGACCGGTTCAAGGCGGTCAACGACGGCCTGGGCCACGCGGTCGGGGATGCGGTGCTGGTGCACGTGGCAGCCGTGCTTGCCCAATGCGTCGAGCGCGATGCCGCGCGCGCGCAGGCGACCATCGCCCGCATGGGCGGTGACGAGTTCTGCATCCTGATCGAGGACGAACGCGACACCGTCGACGCGATCGCCGAAGCGGTGGCGAACCGCGTGGTGAAAACGGTCGGCGCGCCGATGACGCTTGGCAGGCATACGGTGCGGATCGGCGTTTCGGTCGGCCTTGCCAAATCGAGCGACAACGAATGCGGCGGCGAAACGATCGTCCGCGACGCCGACGACGCGATGTATGCGGCCAAGGCGGCAGGGCGTTCGCAGGTGATGATCTACGATAATATCCGCCGCCAGGAAACGGCCCGGCGAGACCGCCTGGTGCAGCAGCTTTCGATCGCGATCGCAGGCGGCTTCGACGGCTTCTCAATCGCCTACCAGCCGATCGTCGCACTCGCCGATGGAAACGTGAACGGCTTCGAAGCGCTCGCTCGCTGGACGAGTCCCGATGGGGATCAGGTGTCGCCTTCGGAATTCATTCCCCTGCTCGAAGACAACGAGCTGATCGACGAACTCGGCAGCTGGGTTCTCGACCGGTCGCTGGCTGCACTTGCGAGGATGAACGCCCGGCGCGATCCGTCGAACCAGCTACGCATGAGCATCAACGTGTCGCCCCTTCAGTTGCGGAGCGCATTCGCGTGCCACGTCGCCGATATCCTGGAGCGGAACGATATCGCGCCACATCAGGTCAGCCTCGAAGTGACCGAAGGCGTGGCGCTTGGCGAGGACGAGGTCACCGCCTCGGTGATCGCCGAACTGCGCGCGATGGGGCTGTCGCTCAGCATCGACGACTTCGGCACCGGATATTCGACTTTCTCCTACCTCCAGAAGTTCCCATTCGAGACGCTCAAGATCGACCGTTCGTTCATCAGCGCGATCTCCGAGGGACAGGCGGGCGTCGACATCGTCAGGGCGATCGTCGAACTCGCGCGCAGTCTCGGCGTCTCGATCGTGGCCGAAGGAACCGAGACGGAGGAGCACATCGAAGCGTTGCGGCTGCTCGGCTGCGACCAGGCGCAGGGCTATTACTTCTCCGAACCGCTGGAATTCGAAGCAGCCGAGGCGCTCAGTGCATCCGGCACCGCCCCTGCCCTCAAGGTCGCCTAGCCTCCACGCAATAGCTGTACGCCCCAGTCGCGTTCGAACAGGTAGAGCAGGATGCGCGCGGCCGCGCCGCGCTCGCCTTCCAGCCCGCCGTCGCGTTCGATCAGCAGGCGCGCGTCGTCGTGCGCGAGCGGGAGGAGGCGCTGGATCTGTTCGAGACCGGCGACTCGGAACGGAGTGTCGCCCGATTGCCGCGTACCGAGCAGTTCGCCGCCGCCGCGCAGGCGCAGGTCCTCTTCCGCCAGCCGGAACCCATCCTGCGTCTCGCGCATCAGGGCGAGACGTTCGCGACCCGTTTCGCTCAGCACATCGCCGCGTAGCAGCAGGCAGGTCGACTTCTCACTGCCCCGCCCTACCCGACCGCGCAGCTGGTGTAGCTGGGCGAGGCCGAAGCGTTCGGCCTGTTCGATCACCATCAAGGTCGCAGCTGGTACGTCGACACCGACCTCGATCACGGTCGTCGCGACGAGCAGCTTGGCCTCGCCGCTAGCGAAGCGCTCCATTGCGGCGTCCTTGACCTCGCCCTTCAGCTGGCCGTGGACGAGCACGACCGCCTCACCGAACCGCTCACGGAGGGTAGCGTAGCGCGCCTCGGCTGCGGCAATGTCCTCGCTCTCGAGTTCGCGAACCATCGGGCAGACCCAGTAGGCCTGCTGACCACCTGCCACGTGCCGCCCGACCGCCTCGACCACATCCGCCAGCCGTTCCTGCGCCACCACGCGGGTGTCGATCGCCTGGCGACCCGGCGGCATTTCGTCGAGGCGGCTGACGTCCATCTCTCCGTACTGCGCCAGCGTCAGCGTGCGCGGGATCGGAGTCGCGGTCATCGCGAGCGTGTGCGGCGAGCGGCGGCCCTTGGCGGCCAGTTGTAGGCGCTGCGCGACGCCGAAGCGGTGCTGCTCGTCAATCACCACCAGCGCGAGGTCGCGGTAGGAAACGCTGTCCTGAAAGATCGCGTGGGTGCCGACCACGATCTGGATGCTGCCGTCCATCAGCCCCATCAGGATCGATTCGCGCGCCCTGCCCTTGTCGCGCCCGGTCAGCAGCGCGATCTCGACGCCTGTCGGCCGCAGCATCGCGCGCAACGTCTCGAAATGCTGGCGCGCAAGGATCTCGGTCGGAGCGAGCAGCGCGGCCTGCTTCCCGGCCTCGACCGCGATGAGCATCGCTTCGAGCGCGACCACCGTCTTGCCCGCGCCAACATCGCCCTGGAGCAGGCGCAGCATCGGCGATTCCTGCGCCAGGTCGCCCTCGATTTCCGAGATCGAGCGTGTCTGCGCACCCGTGAGCGGGAACGGCAGAGCTAGCCTGGCGCGAAGCGAACCGTCGCCCGCCAGTGGCTGCCCCTTGCGCCGGCGATTGTCTGCCCGCACCAGCAGCAGCGCGAGGCTGTTCGCCAGCAACTCGTCGTAGGCGAGCCGGTCGCGCGCCGCGACGTGTTCGCCCTTGTGCGCGAGTGCGAGCGCGTCGGACCACGCGGGCCAGTCCTGACGCGAGAACTGGCTCGGCTCGATCCACTCGGGCAACTCGGGCAGCCGCGCCAGCGCCTGTCCGACGAGGTTCGCGACCTTGGGCTGCGTCAGCCCCTCGGACAGCGCGTAAACGGGTTCGCAGAGCTGCCCCAGCGCATCGCCGCCTTCTTCCGAGACGTGATCCGGGTGGACGATCTGGAGCATGTCGCCGTAGCGGTCGAGGCGCCCTGCGACCCAGCGCTTCTCCCCCACCGGCAGCTGCTTCTTGGCGGTGTAGGAGGCACGTCCGAAATAGGTCAGCGCGCAGATGTTGCCGATCGCGTCCTCCGCCAGCACGCGATAGGGCCCGCGGCCACCCCGGGGGGAACGGTGCTCGATCGGGGTCAGCGCGATCACGATCTGCTCACTCTCGCTCGCTTCGTCGAGATTGGCTACCGGGCGGCGGGTCACGAAGCGCTCGGGCAGGTGATAGACCACGTCACGGACCCGCGTCAGCCCGAGGTTGTCGAGCGGCTTCTGCAGCTTGGGCCCGACGCCGTCGAGCGTCGCAGTCTCGGCGAACAGCGGGTTGAGGACGTCGGGGCGCATGGCGTTTCCTAACCTCGCGATCTTCCACCGTCACCCCCGCGAAGGCGGAGGTCCGGATAACCTGTCGACAGCGCGATAATGAGACCCTGCCGGCGCAGGGATGACGGAGGCAGGTGAAGCCGCTAGATGCTTCGCCATGTCCGAAATCCTCACAGTCGAAGGCCGCCTTTCCCGCGCCCGCTTCCGCGCCTGGCACCGCGGCACGCGCGAGGCCGACTACATGATCGGCGGCTTCTTCGACCGCTATGCCGAAGGCTGGAGCGAAGCCGACCTAGCCTGGTTCGAGGCGCTGCTCGAGGAAGACGACGTCGACGTCATGGCCTGGGCATTGAAGACGCAGACGGTGCCCGATCATCTTGCCGGCCCCCAGATGGCGGCCATGCAGAAGCTCGATTACGTCGAAATCTGACACCGGGTGGGATTTTCCCGCCGATACTCTATGTGAAGCGCCATATGCACCCCGTCCGAATCCCTCGGGCGGGTTTTCGCGCGTGCCCGGAACCCGGCGCGCGGCTTCGACTTTGGAAACGACATGGCCGACATCCAACGCATCCTGAAGGCCGACCGGCCGCTCACGCTCGCCTCGGTCGCCCGCGGGGCACAGCCGCTGGTGATGGCGGACCTCGCGCGCGCCGCGAAAGGTCGAGCGGTGTTCGTCGCGGCCGACGACGCGGCGATGCACGCAGTGGCAGAAGCTGCACAGTATTTCGCGCCCGAGCTGGAGGTCCTTGAATTCCCCGCCTGGGACTGCCTGCCCTATGACCGCGCGAGCCCGGCACTGTCGGTCAGTGCGGCACGGCTCGCCGCGCTGCATCGGCTGCAGGCGGGCAAGGGTGCCGGCCAATTGCTGGTCACCACTGCCAACGCAGTGCTCCAGCGCACGCTTACCCCGTTCCGCATTCGCGAGGCGGTGCGCGAGTTCAAGCCGGGCATCGAGATAGGTCGCGAGAGCCTTGCCGCGCTGCTCCAGCGGCAGGGTTACAGCCGCACCGATACGGTGATCGACAAGGGCGAATACGCGGTGCGCGGCTCGATCGTCGACATTTTTCCCTCCGGCCTCGATGAGGGGCTGCGGCTCGATTTCTTCGGCGACGAACTCGAAAGCCTGCGCAGCTTCGATCCCTCGACGCAGATGAGCACCGGGGTGCTCAAGTCGCACCTGCTGCTTCCCGCGAGCGAGGCGCTGCTCGACGAAGACAGCATCAAGCGCTTCCGCACCCGTTACCGCGAGATGTTCGGCGCTCACGCCACGCAGGATCCGCTGTACGAGGCGGTGAGCGAAGGGCGTCGTCTCGCCGGCATGGAGCACTGGCTGCCGCTGTTCGAAGACCGCATGGCTACCGTGTTCGAGCATCTCGGCCACGGCGACCTTGTGGCGATGGATTCCGCGGCGCTCCAAGCAGCCGAGGAGCGCATCGGCGACATCGCCGACTATCACGACCAGCGCACCAGCACAGGCGGTCAGGCCAAGGGAAGCTACCGCCCCCTTGCCGCCGATGCGCTCTACCTCGCCGAAGGCGAATTCGCCGCAGCGCTCGAAAGCGCGCCGGTCCACCGCACCACGATCTTCGCTGAGCCCGAAAGCGAGCGCGTGGTGGACTTCGGCTTCGCCTCGGCGCGCGATTTCACGCCCGAGCGAGCGCGAAGCGACAACATCTACGAAGCCGCCGCAGCACATCTCGGTGCGGTGGGCAAAGCCGGCAAGAAGCCGCTCTTCGCCGCCTATTCCACCGGCAGCCGCACGCGCATCGCCTCGATCCTGTCCGAAGCGGGTGCGGCAACGCAGCTGGCGGAGACTTGGCAGGAAGCGCTTGGCCTGGCCGCGAAGGGCAAGCCCGTCGCACTGGTCCTCCCGGTCGAGACCGGCTTCGCCAACGACGAGCTGGAGCTGCTGACCGAACAGGATGTGCTCGGCGACCGGCTCGTCCGGCGCAAGAAGAAGCGCAAGGATTCCGATGCCTTCCTCGCCGAACTCCAGGCGCTCAACCGCGGCGATCTGGTAGTCCACGTCGAGCATGGAATCGGCAAGTATCTCGGGCTCGAGCCGATCGCGGTCGGCAAGAGCCAGCACGACTGCGTGATGCTGGAGTACAAGGGCGGCGACAAGCTCTACATCCCGGTCGAGAATATCGACGTGCTCAGCCGCTACGGCAGCAGCGAGGAAGCGGTCATGCTCGACCGCCTTGGCGGCGAAGCCTGGCAGAAGCGCCGCGCACGGCTGAAAGAGCGCATCCGGGAGATCGCGGGCGAGCTGATGCAGGTCGCAGCCGAGCGCGCGCTGAGGAAAGCACCGGTGCTGGCCGCCGAAGAGGCGAGTTATAACCAGTTCGCCGAACGGTTCCCGTGGCAGGAAACCGACGACCAGGACCGCGCGATCGAGGACGTTCTCGGCGATCTCGAAGGCGGGCGCCCGATGGACCGCCTGGTCTGCGGCGACGTCGGGTTCGGCAAGACCGAGGTCGCGCTGCGCGCAGCCTTCGTCGCCGCGATGGCGGGCCAGCAGGTCGCGGTGGTCGCGCCGACCACCTTGCTCGCGCGCCAGCACTACACCAATTTCGTCGAGCGCTTCGCCGGCTTCCCGCTTAAGATCGGCCGTCTCTCGCGCCTCGTCCCGGCGAAGGAAATGGCCGAAACGCGTGCAGGCCTCGCCTCGGGCCAGGTCGACATCGTCATCGGTACCCACGCGATCCTGTCGAAGAACACGAAGTTCCGCGATCTCGGGCTGGTGATCGTCGACGAGGAACAGCGCTTCGGCGTCACCCACAAGGAAAAGCTCAAGCAGCTCCGCGCCGACGTCCACGTGCTCACGCTCACCGCCACGCCCATCCCGCGCACGCTGCAGATGGCGATGTCGGGCCTGCGCGAGCTTTCGACCATCCAGACCCCACCGGTCGACCGCCTCGCGGTGCGCACGTACGTGATGGAATGGGACGACATGGTGATGCGCGAGGCGCTGCTGCGCGAGCACCATCGCGGCGGGCAGAGCTTCATCGTCGTGCCCCGCATTTCCGACATGGAGCAGGTCTCCGACTGGCTCCACGAACATGTGCCCGAAGTGCGGTTCGTCGCCGCGCACGGTCAGATGAGCCCGACCGAGATCGAGGAGCGCATGAGCGCGTTCTACGAGGGCAAGTACGAGGTGCTGCTTTCGACCACGATCGTCGAAAGCGGGCTCGATCTACCGAGCGCGAACACGATCATCATCCACCGCGCCGACATCTTCGGGCTCGCCCAACTCTACCAGCTGCGCGGGCGCGTCGGGCGAGCCAAGCTGCGTGCCTATGCCTACCTGACTTACGCCGCCGACACTGCGCTGTCCGAAGTGGCGGAAAAGCGCCTCAAGGTGCTCGGCGACCTCGACAGCCTCGGCGCGGGCTTCCAGCTTGCCAGCCACGATCTCGACATCCGCGGCGCGGGCAACCTGCTCGGCGACGAACAGTCGGGCCATATCCGCGAGGTCGGCTTCGAACTCTATCAGTCGATGCTGGAGGACGCGATCCTCGCCGCGAAGGCGGGCGCGGCCGGGCTCGAGGCGAAGCGCGACACCGTGAGCCCGCAGATCACCGTCGATGCGCCGATCATGATCCCCGACGACTACGTGCCCGATCTAGCAGTGCGCATGGCGCTCTACCGCCGCCTCAACGATGCGACCGGAAAGGGCGAGATCGAGGCGATGGCCGCCGAGATGATCGACCGCTTCGGCCCTCTGCCCGATGCCACCGCCAATCTCGTGCGGCTGATCGAGATCAAGCAGCAGGCGATCGAGGCCAACATCGCCAAGATCGACGTGGGCGCGCGCGGCACACTGGTTACATTCCACAACGACGACTTCCCCGATCCCGCAGGGCTGCTCGCCTATGTCGAACGGCTGCAGGACACGGCCAAGCTGCGGCCCGACATGAAGCTTGTGATCAACCGCGCCTGGGGCGATCCCAAGTCACGCCTCAACGGCCTGTTCCAGCTCACCAAGGGTCTGAGCGGGATCGTGCGCAAGTCTGCGCGGCGTGAGAAGGAGCCAGCTTAGGCCTCGGCCGCCAGCTGTGCGAAGGCCGCCGCGTCCATAGGTTTCGCTCGCAGGAAGCCCTGAAACAGCGCGCACCCTTCGGCGCGCACGATGGCCAGTTGCTCTTCGGTCTCGATCCCCTCGGCGATTACGGCGAGATCGAGCGCCCCGGCCATGGCGACGATACCGCGCAACACAGCGAGGTCTCGCTCGTCGCCTACAGTTCCCTCGACCATCGTCCGATCGAGCTTGAGATAGTCGAGCGGAAGGATCTTGAGGTAGCGGAAGTTGCAGAACCCCGCGCCAAAATCGTCGAGCGCGATGCGAATGCCGCGTTCCGCCAGAATTGCCAGCTGAGCCGCGCAGCGCTCGACATCGCGCACCAGCGCCTGCTCGGTGATCTCGAGGGTGAGACGGTCGGGAGACATGCCCGATCTGGCGACGAGGCCGATCATGGTGCGTGCGAAATTCTCTGCCCCCAGATCCGCCGCGGTTACGTTGATCGAAAGTCGCAGATCGCCCGGCCAGAATGCCGCATCGGCAAGGGCGCGTGTGGCGATATGGGCGGTCATGGCCTCGGCCATGCCCACCCGTCCCCCCAGCGCGAACATCGCTTCCGCACCAATCATCCCACGCCGCGGGTGCCGCCAACGCGCGAGCGCCTCCGCACCGGCGAGCGCACCGTCGGCGCAGGCGAACTGCGGCTGGAACAGGACCTCGATCTCTCCCCGCGAGAGCGAGTCCGACAGCTCACTTGCGCGGTCGTGGTCGCGCCGGTTTCGGCGATCCGCGGTCGAGCGGCGGTCGTCGGTCGATGTCATCCCCTGCATCTCCGCGCGTTGGCCCAGATCGCCCGCCCCGTCTGCCCCCACGCCACGCGCGTTGCAAATCGGGACGCCCGCCCATAGGTTGCGCGCCAACTGGGGATGGAGCCAGCTTCCATGGGCGTTTCAAACGGGTACTCGCGGCTGGCCATGCTGGCCTCCGATACCGAGCGGGCGCAGGAAGCCGCGCACGATCTGCGCCAGATGCAGGAGTTCTGCCCGATCGACGAGGCGGAGGCGATCGCGGTGATCGGCGGCGATGGGTTCATGCTCCAGACGCTCCACCACATGCTCGACAATGCGGCGGTCAAGCCGGTCTACGGCGTGAACCTTGGCACGGTCGGCTTCCTCATGAACCGCCACCGCAAGGCGGGCAAGCTGATCGACAAGGTCAATCGCGCGCGATCGATGGCGATCGCGCCGCTGCGGATGGAAGCCATCGGTCAGGACGGATCGCGCACGACCTTCTGCGCGATCAACGAAGTCTCGCTCCTACGCGAAACGCGCCAGACGGCCAAGATCGAGGTCTCGGTCGACGACCGCGTGCGGATAGAAGAGCTGGTGTGCGACGGCGTTCTCGTCGCGACGCCCGCAGGTTCGACCGCGTACAACCTCTCGGCCAACGGCCCCATCCTGCCGCTCGATTCTAACCTGCTTGCGCTGACTCCGATCAGCCCGTTCCGGCCACGCCGCTGGCACGGGGCTATCCTGCCAGACCGCAGCCGCATTCAGTTGCGCGTACTGGAGCCGGGCAAGCGTCCGGTCTCTGTCGTCGCCGACCAGAAGGAGCTGCGCGACGTTGCGGAAGTGACGCTCGAGATCGCCCGCGAATCCGAACTGACGCTACTGTTCGATCCCGGCCACGCGCTCGACGAACGGATCGTCGCCGAGCAGTTCATCTCCTGATTCGGGCGCAAGCGAAATCCGCGCAGGTCGGGCTTGCCAAACGCAAATCCCGCCCATATAGGCGCACCCCTGCCTGAAGGGGCTGCTCCCCGATAGCTCAGCGGTAGAGTAGGTGACTGTTAATCACTTGGTCG
>CAMPGP010000012.1 GCA_946885545.1 uncultured Altererythrobacter sp. | reverse complement strand
CTCGATCGATGCGCGCCGCGTGGGCGAGGGCCGGTGGGAGGTCTTCACCCATGGCGGTCGGCGCGAAACCGGGATCGACGCGGTCGAGCACGCGGTGCGGCTGGCGCAGCTCGGCGCGGGCGAGCTGCTGGTTACGTCGATGGACGGCGACGGGACGCAAGCCGGGTACGATCTCGCGCTGACCCGCGCGATCGCCGACGCGGTGTCTGTGCCGGTCATAGCGAGTGGCGGTGTGGGCACGCTCAACCATCTGGTCGAGGGAGTGGTCGAAGGTCATGCGAGCGCGGTGCTGGCGGCGTCGATCTTCCACTTCGGCACGCACTCGATCGCCGAGGCGCACGCGGCCTTGCGCGCGGCGGGTCTGCCCGCGCGGGGTTAACGCGCGTTCCATCGCCAGTGTCATAGCGGGACGCGAGCGAGACGGCCGTTGCATTCGCCGCCGATTGGTCGAGAGCGTTGTCCATGATGCGCGCGCTCCCCTTCCTTCTCCTGTTCCTCGCCGCACCGGCACATGCCGCCGAAGGGACGCCGCTGCCCGAACCGTCGAACCTCGCGCTCTTCGGCCTCGGCCTGGCCGGGCTGGTGATCGGGCGCCGCATGGCCGCGAAGCGTCGGAATCCCGACAAGGATTGACCGCGTCCGCCGCCGTCCGCATGACGCGGCGCATGGATACCCTCACCCGCCTCGAAAGCACGATCGCCGAGCGCCGGAGCGCCGACCCCGCTTCGAGCTACGTCGCCAGGCTGCACGATCGCGGCGTGCCCGAGATCGCGCGCAAGGTGGGCGAGGAAGCGGTCGAGGCCGCGGTCGCCGCGCTTGCAGGTACGCGCGAGGAACTGGTCGGCGAGGCGGCCGACGTGCTGTTCCACCTCATGGTGCTGCTTTCCGCCAAGGACATCCCGCTCGCCGAGGTGCTCGCGGAACTCGACCGGCGCGAGGGCGTATCGGGCCTCGACGAGAAAGCTTCACGGAGTACATGATGCCGATCGACGCGACCCAGCCATACGACGACGACAACGTCTTCGCGAAGATCCTGCGCGGCGAGATCCCATCGACGAAGGTCTACGAAGACGAGTGGGCCTACGCCTTCGAGGACATCAACGCCCAGGCCAAGGTCCACACACTGGTGGTTCCCAAGGGCAAATACGTCAGCTGGGATGATTTCAGCGCCAAGGCGAGCGATGCGGAGATCGCGGGCTTCGTGCGCGCGGTGGGCAAGGTCGCGCGAGACAAGGGGCTGGTGGAGCCGGGCTATCGCCTGCTCGCGAACCTCGGCGCGCATGGCGGGCAGGAAGTCCCTCACCTTCACGTCCACCTGTTCGGCGGCGAGCCGCTCGGGCGGATGATCGCGAAATAGGCACGGCTCAAGGTTTCGTTTGCTCGGTGAGTCCGCCTTCCGCTAAGCGCGCCCCGATGACGTTGCGCCCGACACCCCCCGGCGGCCTGATCGACGGCACGCGCCACCTCTATGCGGTGCGCGTGTATTACGAGGACACCGATCTTTCGGGCGTGACCTATCACGCCAACTACCTGCGCTGGTTCGAACGCGCCCGTTCCGACCTGCTGCGCCTGCTCGAGATCGACCAGCGCGCGGCGGTGGAGGCGGGCGAGGGCGCCTACGCCGTCGCCGATCTCTCGATCCGCTACTTGCGCCCGGCTAAACTCGACGACGACGTTACGATCGAGACGCGCTGCACCGAGCTGCGCGCCGCGAGCTGCCGCATGCACCAGCGCGCATTGCGAGGCGACGACCTGCTGGCCGAAGCCACGTTGCGCGTCGGGTTCGTCGCGCCCGACGGGCGGCCCCGCCGCCAGCCGCAAGACTGGCGGAACGCCTTCCAGACCCTCCTCTCCACCGAAGAAGAAACCCTATGATCCTCTCGCAACTCGCCGCGGCCGCGCCCAACCGGCTCGATCCGGTGCAACTTTTCATGGATGCCGACATCGTCGTCCAGCTGGTGATGGTCGGACTGCTCGCCGCCAGCGTGTGGACCTGGATGATCATCGTGTCGTTCTCGATGCGGATGAGCGGCATCCGCTCGCGCGCCACGGCGTTCGAGGCGGATTTCTGGCGCACCGACGATTTCGACGGGTTCATGCAGCAGCATGCCAAGCGCAACATTCCGATCGCGCGCATCGCGGGGGCGGGAATGTCCGAATGGCGCCGCTCAACCAAGGGCGGTGTGAAGGATCGCGACGGGCTGCGCGACCGCGTGGCGCTGGCGATGGAAGGCCAGGTGGCAGAAGAGGCGGACGAGCTCGCCTCGCGGCTCAATTTCCTCGCCACGGTCGGCTCGGTTGCGCCCTTCGTGGGCCTGTTCGGCACCGTCTGGGGCATCATGAACAGCTTCTTCCAGATCGGCGCGCAGGAATCGAGCTCGCTCGCGGTGGTCGCACCCGGCATTTCGGAAGCGCTGTTCGCGACCGCGATCGGCCTGTTCGCGGCCATCCCCGCGGTCATCGCCTACAACCGGTTCAGCCATGCGGTGGACGCGTTCCAGGCGCGCCTGCAGCGCTTCGCCGACCGCTTTCACGCCAGCCTCAGCCGCGAGCTGGAGCGCCTCTGACATGGCGATGGGCATGGCAGGATCGAGAAGGCGCGGGCGGGGCAGCCGACGCGCGCCGATGGCCGAGATCAACGTCACCCCGCTGGTCGACGTGATGCTGGTGCTGCTGATCATCTTCATGGTCACCGCGCCGATGCTGACCGCGGGCGTGCCGGTGGACCTGCCCGACAGCCGGGCGAATGCACTGCCGCAGGAACAGCAGGAAGTGACCGTGTCGATCACCGGCGACGGCACGATCTATCTCGACGACAGCGCGCTCGCGCCGGGCGAGCTGCCCGATCGGCTGGCGACCGCGGGTTGCGCCGCCGGGGAAGGACGGCAGGTGACCCTGCGGGCGGACCGGACGCTCGACTACGGGCGCGTCATGTCGGTGATGGGCGAACTCAACCGCGCCGGGTGCAACCAGATCGCACTGGTCACCCACGGTTCAGTCTCGGCCCCATAGCGCAGAAGGCAGATGGCCAGCTTTGCCACCCTGTCCCGCGAAGAGAGGCTGGGCCTCGGCGTCGCCACGGTGCTGCACCTGGCGCTCGTCGCGGTCCTGCTGTTCCAGCCGCGCGCCGCCGACCCGCCGCCGATTCCCGAGCGGATGACGGTAAGTCTGGCGGAAGAGGTGGGGCTGGTCGCGGTTTCGCCCGATCCGGTGGCCGAGAGCCGCGCGGCGATCGCTCCGACGCTGAGCGAGGATCCCGCGCCCGCGCCGGTGGTCGAGCCGCAGCAGCGGGTCGAGGTCGAGCGTCCTGCCCCACCCGAACGCCCGCGCCCGCGCGTGACCACCGCGCCCCGCCGCGAGGCCGAGCCGCGCCGCGAGCCTACCCCGCGCCGCACCAGCCGGCCCGAGCCGCGCCAGGCGCAGGAACGGAGCGGCGGCAGCCGTATCGGCAGCGACTTCCTCGGCGGAGCAGGCTCGAGCACGACGACCGAGGAGACGCGCATTCCCGCGAGCCAGATCGGCGCGAGCGCCAAGGCCTCGATCATCCAGGCGATCATCCGCCAGATCAAGCCGCACTGGTCCGCCCCGCAGGGCGTCGATGCCGATCAGCTGGTGTCGATTCTTTCCTTCCGTCTCAATGAGGACGGGAGCCTCGCGGGCACCCCGCGCGTAGTGAGCCAGTCGGGCGAAACCGCCGCAAACCGGCCGCAGAAGGCGTTGCACGCGGAACGCGCGGTGCGCGCGGTCCAGCTGGCGGCGCCGTTCGACCTGCCGCCCGAATACTACAACGCCTGGAGGTCGATCGACGGCGCCAGATTCGACAGGAACCTTTCGCGATGAAACCGATCCTAGCATTTTTCACTCTCGCCCTCGTCGCCGCGCCCGCCGCGGCTCAGGAGGCCCCGCCGACCGCATCGGCGCAGGATCTCGGCGCGCCAGTCGTGACCGGCGGCGAGGTCGAAACCATCGAACAGCAGGACAGCGGCCTCACCTTCACCGTCACCGACGAGAGCGAGTGGCAGGATCTGGGCATCGCCATCCCCGGCTTCGCGACCGACCGCGACGCGCCGACCCCGGCCAATTCGTCGGGCACGGCGGCGCTGGGCAAGGAACTGGCGCGCGTGGTGTTCAACGATCTGCGCAACAACGGGCTGTTCAAGCCGGTCGGGCCGGATTCGCTGCCCCAGCCGACCTTCGCGCAGATCACCGCGCCCAGCTGGCCGACCTGGTCGAGCCGCGGCGCCGAAATGCTCGTCCACGGCTATGTCCGCGCGCGAGGGGACGGCAAGCTGACAGTGGGCTGCTATCTCTACGACATGGCGCTCAAGAGCGAGCTCGTGCGTGAAGGCTGGGTGGTCGAGCCGGGCGACTGGCGCCGCGCGGCGCACAAGTGCTCCGACCTCGTCTATTCGCGCCTGTCGGGCGAAGATCCGTTCTTCGACAGCCGCATCGCCTACATCGCGGAGACCGGCCCGAAGGACAACCGCGTCAAGCGGCTGGCGATCATGGATTCGGACGGGGCGAACCACCGGTTCATCACGACCGGGCGCTCGACCGCGCTGACGCCGCGATATTCGCCCGACTACCGCAAGCTGCTCTACCTGTCCTACGTCGACGGCAATCCGCGGATCTACATCTACGACATCGGCACCGGGCGCCAGACGCTGGTGACCGAGAGCACGAATGCGACGTTCGCGCCGCGCTGGAGCCCCGACGGGCGCTGGGTGCTCTATTCGATGGCGGTCGCGGGCAACACCGACATCTATCGCGTCTCGGTCAACGGCGGCCAGAGCACGCGGCTGACCACCGCGCCGGGCATCGACATCGGCGGATCCTTCTCGCCCGACGGCAGCCAGATCGTGTTCGAGAGCGACCGTTCGGGCGAACAGCAGATCTATGTCATGAATGCTGACGGTTCGAACCAGCGCCGCCTGTCGTTCTTCGGCGGGCGTGCGGCGACGCCGGAATGGAGCCCGCGCGGCGACCAGATCGCCTTCACCCGCATCGCGGGCGATTTCAACATCGCGGTGATGAGCCCCAACGGTCGCAACATGCGCACGCTGACCGATGGCTGGCAGGACGAGGCGCCGACCTGGAGCCCCAACGGCCGGATCGTGCAGTTCTTCCGCACCGAGCGCGGTTCGGGCCGCGCCTCGCTGTGGCAGGTCGACCTGACGGGCCGCAACGAGCGGCGTCTGCCGACGCCGGTGGATGCTTCGGACCCGTCATGGGGACCGATTCTGCCGTAAATGCATTTTTGTTTTGTCGCCGGGGTCGCACCCCACGTCTTGGCATGAGGAAACGTCCATGAAACTACGCTTTGCAACCGTTGCTCTTCTCGCAGGCACCGTAGCGCTCGCCGCCTGCAAGAAGGAACCGCCCGAATCGCTGCCGCCGGAGCCCGCTCCGACGACTTCGGCGCCGACTGGCCCCACTGGCCCCACAGGCGCGGAACTCGGCACGCAGGCGCATTTCGAGAGCGCGGTGAACGGCCAGAACGTGATCTACTTCGATACCGACCGCTACAACATCGACAGCGCCGATTCGGCCGCGCTGCAGACTCAGGCGCAGTATCTCGCGCAGTATCCGAACATCTCGATCACGGTCGAAGGCCATGCCGACGAACGCGGCACGCGCGAATACAACCTCGCGCTGGGCGAACGCCGGGCCAATGCGGCGAAGAACTTCCTCGTCAGCATCGGCGTGCCTGCGGATCGCATCCGCACCGTCAGCTACGGCAAGGAACGCCCGGTGGCGCTCGGCTCCAACGAAGCCGCATGGGCTCAGAACCGCCGTGCGGTGAGCGTGGTCGTCCAGTAGAATTCGGGTTGCGCGCCTTCGCCCGGACGGGCGGGGGCGCGCAAGTACCGCGGCGTCAGCCGAGGTGCGCGGCGAGGACCAGCGGTTGGTCCGCCGCGGAGCCGCCGATAGGGCCGAGGCCCGCGACCATCGCGAACAGCGCCATTGTGAGCGCGCAAACGGCGGCGGAAAATGTCAGCTGGCGGCTCATGGTATTGCGTCTCTCGTTGCTTGCACGGCCCGATACCACCATGGATATGAACGGCTTGTTGCAATGCAACAATTTTTATCCGACCCAGTGCTGCTGCGCTTTGCAGCGCGCGAAACCATCCCTAGACTGGCGCGGATGACAGCCGCACCAACGATTTCACGAGGCAACGCTTGAGCCGCGCACGCCGCTCCACCGACTGGGGTTTTCCGCGCTGGCGCGGATACGGATCGTCGCGCGAGGCGACGACCGTGCGTTTGTGCGACCGCCACGGTTGCGAAGAACCGGGTGACTGCCCCGCGCCCAAATCGCCCAACAGCCCCGAGCGCTGGCATTTCTGCCAGAAGCACGCCGCCGAATACAATTCCAAGTGGGACTATTTCGAAGGCCTGGACAAGGCGGAGAAGGAAGCGCGCGCGAAGTCCGAACGGGCCGAGAATGCCGGTTATGCCGAGGCGCAGCACTACGGCTGGGGCGGCAGCGGCGACGGATCGCGCACGGCCGACGAGATGCGCGCGCTCGAACTGCTGGGGCTGGAAGCCGACGCCGATTTCACCGCGATCAAAAAGGCCTATCGGGGCCGCGCCAAGGAAGTGCACCCCGACGTGAAGCCCGGCGACGCCGATGCGGCGAAGGAATTTCAGGCGATCCAGGTGGCCTACGAGGTCCTGCGTCAGGCCGAGGAACGGCGGGAGTGGAAGGGCTAGCGCCCGAAGAATCAAGGGGGGCAATATGCACCGATCGATAGTGAGCATGATCTGCGCCGGCGCGATCGTCGCGGGTCCCGCCGTGGCCTCGCCGATCCGCGCGGTGCCCACGGGCTCGGAACGGGTGCTGCTGATGTGGAGCCCCAGCGACGTGCGCTGCAGCGGCGACGGCATCGGCCACGCAGAATACATGCCGCGGCCGCTCAACATGCTGATCTTTCCGGGCGGCATCCCTGCGGTGCCGATCACCTTCGGGTTCACGATCGGAGAAGACGGGCGCCCGCTGTCGATCGCGAAGCAGGGCGAGGGCAACACCCCCTACGCGAGCGATACCGGTCCGGCGCTGGCGGCCAGCCGTTTTGCGCCGGGGGCGGGGCGCAGCGATTGCACGATCACGTACACGCCGCATACGGCGCCGCTCGATCTCGCGCCGCTGCCCGAGTTGATGTCGTACAGCATGAACCGCGATTCCGAGCGGTTGCCGCTAGCGGCGATGCGACGGCTCGGTGGCGGCAGCTGCCTCGATCGGCCCGTGCCCGCCCCGCTGGTGGTCGCCTATCCCGACTTCGGCAAGCTGGCGAACACGCCCGGCGCACGCGACTGGACGATGGTCGACTACGACCTCGATCGAGCGGGCAATGCGGTCGATGCGCGGATCGTCGGCGGAACGCGCCATGACGCGCTGGACGCTGCATCGCTCGAAGCGGTCGGCAAGTCGCGCTTCGCCGCGGGCGATCGCGAGGGCTGCCGTTATCCCTACTGGCTCAATCCCGGCCTCGTCGAGGCGCCGCCGATGCCGCCGAAAGGTGCGCTGGAGCCCGCCAACGCCATGTGCGACGCGCGCGACGGGTTCAGCAGGCCGCCCCAACTGATCTTTCCCGAGCCCTATCGCAACCGCGCGATCGAAGGGTGGGCGATCGTCAGCTACGATGTCGCTCCGTGGGGCGAGATCGGCAACGTGAAAGTGCTCGACGCGCAGCCGAGCGAGGAATTCGGCAAGCAGGCGGTGCGGATGCTGTCGCGAGCCGAGGTAGAGTCCGGGGGGCGGGGCATGACCGGCTGCGTCGACCGGGTGCACTTCAAGATGAACACGCCGCGTCCCGAACCTGAAGAGAACGTGATCGTGCTAACGCACTGAGTGCTTGCGGGGGGCCATGCGCGCACGAAGCGCGTCGGCCATTCGCTCGCCGAGGTCGCGCCCCTGTTCGGGATAGAGGTAGGGTTCGATCAGCTCGCACTCCATCACCGCCAGATCGCCCGAGGGCAGCCTGACCATGTCGACGCGGGCGTAGAGGAGCGTGGGGAAGGGCAGGGCGGCGATCACGGCTTGCGCGTGGGCGAGGTCGTCTGCACCCGGCTCATAACCCGCCTCGGTGCCGCCGAAGAGCGACTGGATGCGGTATTCGCCCGCCGCCGCGCGCTTGTTGACGCCGTGCGAGAAGGCCCCGTCGACGAAGACGAAGGTGAATTCGCCCTCGCTTAGGATTGCGGGGAGGAACGGCTGGATCATCGCCGGCCGATCCATTTGCCACTCCGCATCGGGCAGGGCGTCGCGCGTGAAGGCGTGCTGGCCGAGGCCGCCTGCGCCAACCTGCCGCTTCACCACCACGCGATCGGTGCCGAAGGCGTCCATCGCGGCTTCGATCTCATCACGGCCGGGATCGTCGTGCCACTGCGTCGGAACGGTGGTCGCTCCCGCAGCCGCGAGATCGCGCAGGTAGCGCTTGTCCATGTTCCAGCGCACGACGTCGGGCGGATTGAACACCGCGATGCCGCGCGCGGCCAGCTCTTCCAGCCGGGTGAGAAACGCCTCAGGGTGGTCCTGATAGTCCCACGCGGTGCCAAGGAGGACGGCGGCGAACCCGTCGAAATCTCCGGGCAGCGCGCGCCAGTCGATCTCGACCAGGTCCAGTCCGCGCGTCGCAAGCGCGGGCCGCAACGCGGCGACTTCGAGATCGTGCTCGAAGGCGTCGCCGCGCCGCTCGCCGGTGCCGGGCAGCGTCTCCGCGCAGGCGAGGAAGCCGACCCGGCACATGCGCGTCAGACCGCTTCGAGTGCCTGTTCGAAGTCGCGGATCAGGTCGTCAGGGTCCTCGATGCCGATCGAGATGCGCACGAGGTTGTCCGAAATGCCGAGTTCCGCGCGGCGGCCTTCGGGCACCGAGAGGTGGGTCATCGACGCCGGATGGCTGGCCAGGGTCTCGGTCCCGCCGAGGCTGACCGCGAGCTTGGCGACCTTGAGCGCGTCGAGGAAGCGGAAGCACTCGGCCTCGCCGCCCTCGATGAACAGCGAGAAGGTGGAACCCGCGCCGCTGCAATGGCGGTCGTAGATGTCCTTCTGCCGCGCATCCTTGATCATGCCGAGATAGCCCAGGCCCTCGACCTTGGGATGCTGGGCGAGGAATTCGCAAACCTTGACCGCGTTCTCGCCCGCGCGCTGCATGCGCAGTTCGACCGTCTCGAGCGAGCGGAGGAGCATCCACGCGGTGTTGGGATCGGCGATGCCGCCCATCGTATTCCTGAGCGCACGGACCGGGTCCATCCACTTCTTGGCGCCCGCGACGCTGCCCGCGACGAGGTCCGAATGGCCGCCGACGTACTTGGTCAGCGAATAGGCCACGATGTCCGCGCCGTTGTCGAGCGGCCGCTGCCACAGCGGGCCGAGGAACGTGTTGTCGATCGCGATCGGGGTGACCTCGGGATCGAGCGCGGCATCGCGCGCGTCGCGCACCGCTTCGACGTCGACCAGCGCATTGGTCGGGTTGCCCGGGCTTTCGAGGTAGATCATCGCGACCTTGCCGCCGCCATCCTCGGCCTGCTTCTTCGCCCTGGCGATCACTGCGTCGAGCTGTTCACGCGTCGCACCCGCGGGGAAGTCGACGTAGGTGACGCCGAAGCGCGACAGGGTCTTGGCGACGAAGCCTTCGCTCGCGGCGTAGAGCGGGCCCGAGTGGACGATCACGTCGCCCGCCGAGCAATAGGCCAGCATCAGCACGCAGATCGCGGTCATCCCGCTGGAGAAGCACAGCGCGTCTTCCGCGCCGTCCCAGATGCCGAGGCGGTCCTCGAGGATTTCCTGGTTCGGCCCGTTGAAGCGCGAATAGACGAGGCCTTCGGCGCCGCCCGGGCGCTTGCCGGTGATGCCCTCGAAGTGGCGCTTGCCCGCCGCGGCGTTCTCGAACGCGAAAGTGCTGGTGAGGAAGATCGGCGGCTTGAGCGAACCTTCGGACAGCGAGGGATCGTAGCCGTGGCCCATCATCAGCGTGCTGGGCTTGAGCTTGCGTCCGTCGATCTTGGTGACCTCGGGCTTGGGGTTGCGGCGCGGGGTCGGCTTGTCGGTGGAATCGATGGCGTCCGTCATGCGGGCGGTCCTTCCTTGCATCACGCTCCCAGGAAGGCAGGAGCTCGAATGGCGGGCCGGCGGCGCCCGTTCCTAACCTCCGCAGGAACGCATCTCCGCCCGGTGCCGATAGCGGCTCCGCAGATATCGCTGCCGCGCGGCCATTTCAACACGCGTCAGGCGACGAGCGCGGCCATCCCCCACACGCATGCGACGATCAGGAAGATGCCCGCGATGTCGAGCAGCACGCCGGCCCCGACCATCCGGCCGATGCGGATATGCCCGGTCGACCAGGCGATCGCATTGGGCCCGGTGCCCGCCGGAAGCATGAAGCCCCAGCTCGCCGCGAGCGCCGCGGGCATCGCCAGCAGAACCGGATCGGTGCCGAGCGCCACGACGAGGCTCGCCACGACCGGGATGATCGCGCTCGCGGTGGCGACGTTGCTGGCGAATTCGGTCACCAGCACCACCAGCGCCACGATCGCCAGCGCGACCACAATCAGGGGCAACGCCTCGAGCGGGAGGAGCGCCTGCCCGAGCCAGTCGGCGAGGCCGGAAGCTTGCATCCCGGCCGCCAGCGCCAGCCCGCCGCCGAACATCATGATCACGCCCCACGGCGCGCGGTCGGCTTCCTTCCACAGCAGCATCGGCCGCCCAGTTCCGTCGGGCAATACGAACAGCAAGAGCGCGGCGATGATCGCGATGGTGCCGTCGGTCCACGATCCCTCGGGCAGGAGCGGCGCGACGAGGAGCTGGGTGAGCCAGAGCAGGAAGGTGATCGCGATCAGCGGGATGAGGCGCTTCTCCGCGCTCGTCCACGGGGCATGATCGTCGATCGCGGCGCGGGCGGCGTCGATGTCGAAGGGGTGATCGGCGACGCGCTGGACGCGGGCGATGATCCACGCGGCGAGCGGAATGCCGAGCAGGACGACGGGCACGCCGTAGAGCATCCACTGCGCGAAGGTGATCCGCGTTCCGGTCATGTTGTCGACCAGCGCCACCGCGATCCCGTTGGTCGGCGAACCGACGATCGTGCCGAGCCCGCCGATACTGGCGGCGAAGGCGATGCCCATCGGCAATGCGCCCGAGAGGCCCTCGGTGTCCTCGGCCGCGACCCCGCCACCTGCGAGCACCGCGAGCGCCATGGGCATCATGATGAGCGCGGTCGAGGTATTCGAGATCAGCATGGACAGCAGCGCCGCGCTGACCATGAAGGCGAGCAGCAGCCGCGCCCCGCCGCCCTTGCCGCCGCCGCCCACCGTCTTGAGGATCGCGAGGCTCAACCGCCGGTGCAGCCCGGTGCGCTCGATCGCGAGCGCGATGAACGCGCCGCCGAGCAGAAGGAACAGGATCGGCTCGTAATAGGCGCTGGCGGCGTCCTTCGCGCCCATGACGCCGGCCAGAGGCAGCACGACGAAGGGCATCAGCGCGGTCGCGGTGAGGGGAATCGCCTCGGTCATCCACCATGCGGCCATCAGCACCACAAGCCCCGCGACGACGAATGCCTCGCGCGGCATTCCCGCAGGCAGCGGGAGCAGCGCGCTGGCTGCCAATGCAGCAGCGCCGATGGCCAGCCCGATCCGCTGTGCGCTCAATCCCCGCTCCCTCGTCGCCCCCGCTTGTCGCGGAGGTCGTGCTGTCGCGCGTCAGAGTGAAGCGGCTGGGGAAGGGACGCAATCGTTATCTTGCGCGGCGGGCGCGGCTCAGGCGGGCGCGACTTCGAACCGATCGAGGTGCCAGCGGAGTTGCTCCGCACTCGCTCCCGACACGTCGTTGACGCGGCGCAGCACGGTCGTCCCCGTGAGCTTCCCACCATCGCTGCCGGTGATCGTGGTCGGAACCTCGTAGTAGATCGATCCCGCGGCGCCTTCCATGCTGCCCGTCGGCACCGAGACGGTGATTTCGCTGAAACCGTCGAACAGCGCGGCGAACTCCGCGCGCGTCATGGCCTGCCGATCGGCCTGGCCCAGCATCGCATAGGCCTGGTCGAATTCCTCCAGCTCGATCGCGCGGGCGAAGCTCAGCAGGACGTTGCGCGCTCCGGTCTCGCCCTTTTCCGCTTCGGGCACGAGCTCGGGCGGGCTGAGGTCGGGCGATCCGTCGTCGAGCTGCCGGGACGCCGTTGGAGGCGTATCGGAGGACGGAGCGGTCGCAGCAGGTTCGGCCGGATCAGGGCCGGCTTCGCCTTGCCCGCATGCGCCAAGCGTGAGCGCGAGGGCGACGACTGCAGCGGCTGTGGATCGGGGGCTTTTCATGTTCGACTCCGGATCTTTCGGTACCCGCCCAAACACATGATCGTGATGCCCGGTTCCGCGCCTCGTCCGCCGGACCTTTCGCCCGGCCCAATGCGCGGTTCAGCGCAGGCTAAGCGGTTTGCTGCATGCTGGAGCACATGTTCAGAACGCTCGCCATCGCCGCCAATCTCGCCGCATTGCCCATCGCGCTGTCGTTCGGCGGGCAGGCCGAAGTCCAGGCCGCCCCCGCATCGGAATGGGAGATCGGGCCGATCGTGCGCGGTCGCAGCCTATCGCCCGGCATGCCGGCGCATGCTTCCCGCGCCGGGAACGATGTGTTCTTCGATTTTCCCGGGCCGACCGCACGGCAGGGCCACGTCCATTACGTCACCCGGCCGACCGGATCGCTCGAAGGCGCGCGCCGGATCGTGCTGCGCTACCGCATCGACGGCGAGCGCGGCGCCCGTTTCCTCTCGCAAGAGGACCCGCGCCGCCAGGGCGAGCTGACGATGTACTTCCAGCGGCGCGGCGACAACTGGACCGCCAAGGGCCGCTTCGGCGATTACCGCTGGTACGCGCCGGTCTCGACCATGATGCCGCTGACACCCGGCACGCACGAAGTTGTCGTGCCGTTCGATGCGAACTGGAAGTCGGTCCACACCGCGACCCGCGAGAGCGCACCGCGCGCGTTCGCAGAGGCGCTGGCCAACGCGGGAAGGATCGGGTTCGTGCTGGGATCGAAGGGCGGGCGCGGGCACGGCGTGTTCGCCACCGCGCCCGCGCGCTTCACCATTCTCGATTTCCGGGTGGAATGACCGTCCCGGCGCTTGCCGGCGGCGCTACTTGGGCGCCAGAACCATCAGCATCTGACGGCCCTCGAGGCGAGGAAAGGCCTCGACCTTGGCGATCTCGGCCACGTCTTCCTGAACCCGGCGCAGCAGGTTCATGCCCAGCTCCTGGTGCGCCATTTCGCGCCCGCGGAAACGCAGCGTCATCTTGACCTTGTCGCCTTCCTCGAGGAACTTGACCACGTTGCGCATCTTCACGTCGTAATCGTGCGTGTCGATGTTGGGACGCATCTTGATCTCTTTGATCTCCTGCGTCTTCTGGGTCTTGCGCGCGGCGTTGGCCTTCTTCTGCGCCTCGTAGCGGTACTTGCCCACATCGAGGAACTTTGCCACCGGCGGATCGGCGTTGGGCGAAATCTCGACCAGGTTGAGGCCGACGTCGGCCGCCTGCTCGATTGCCTCGCGGGTGTACATCACGCCGAGGTTCTCGCCCTCGTGGTCGATGACGCGCACCTTGTCGGACTGGATCATGTTGTCAAAGCGCGGGCCGCTCTTCACGGGCGGTTGAAGTGAGCGCCGAGGGGGACGGGCTATGGGGCAGTCTCCTGTAATGCCATTGTCTGTGGTCGCCATGTAGGCGGATTGGCGGGGATTCGCTAGGGGGCAGCGCTACGCGGCCTTGCGCCACAGAGGGAATTGCGCGAGCCTGCCGCGCAAGGGCAACACCGCATCGATCCGCGCGGCGGGCTGCATCGCGTCGCGGATCGCCGGGTCGGCGGCGTCCATCCCGCCGGTCAGCGCGCCGAATGCAGGCAGGATCATCCGCCCGCCGGTGCCCGCACCTTCCGCCACCACCGCGCAGGGGCGGCGGATATGCCGCTCGCGCACCGTGATCTGCAGGCGCGGGTGGTAGTGGCCCGAAAGCTCGGGGCGCGTCTCGCCTGCCGTGGCGCGGTGGCGGAGGACGAGCCCTGCGATTTCCAGTTCGTCCGCGATCGTGCCGCCGCTGCCGGCCTCCATCGCGGGATCGTGGTTGCCGGTGATCCATACCCAGTCGGTCGCGCGGGTGAGCGCGGCGAGCATGCCCGCGGCATGGTCCTCCAGCCGCGTGCTGCCGTGGCTGTCGTGGAAGTTGTCGCCCAGCGTATAGACGCGCCGCGCGTCGGTTTCGCGGATGGCCAATGCCACGCGCTCCAGCGTCTCGCGACTGTCGTAGGGCGGCAGCATCTGGCCGTGCCGCGCGTAGAAGCTCGCCTTCTCGAGATGCAGGTCCGCGACCAGCAGTGCGCGCTCGCGCGGCCAGTAGAGCGCGTTGCCGCTGGTGAGTGCGAACTCCTCGCCTGCGAACGAAAGGGGAACCATGCGCCGCTCTTGCCGTGCCCCCGGCGCTTTGGCAAGGGATTCGCGATGACCGACTGGCAGCCCTACACCGCCCGCGCGAAACAGTGGTTCGAGGACCTTCGCGACAGCATCTGTTCGGAGTTCGAGGCGATCGAGCGGGAGGCCGGGTCCGAAGCCGCCTTCGAACGCACTGCGTGGAACCGCGAGGAGGAAGGCAATGCCGACCCGGGCGGCGGCGTGCGCGCGGTGATGAAGGGCAAGGTGTTCGAGAAAGTCGGGGTCAACGTCTCGACCGTCCATGGCAGCTTCGCGCCCGAATTCGCGCGCACGATCCACGGCGCCGAGGAAAGCCCCGAGTTCACCGCCACCGGCATCAGCCTCGTCGCGCATATGGCCAATCCGCACGTGCCCGCCGTGCACATGAACACGCGCTTCCTCGTCACCGGGAAGGCGTGGTTCGGCGGCGGGGCGGATCTCAACCCGCCGATCCCCTACGAAGCCGATACCGAGGAATTCCACGCCGCCTTCCGCGCTGCCTGCGCGCGCCACAACCCGACCTACTACGAACGCTTCAGCAAGTGGGCCGAAGACTATTTCTTCATTCCCCACCGCGGCGTCCACCGCGGGGTCGGGGGGATTTTCTACGATCACCTCGAGTGCAGCGGAGAGGATGGCGGCGACGCCGCGTGGGAGCGCAATTTCGCCTTCACGCAGGACGTCGGCCGCGCCTTCCTCGAGATATTTCCGAGGCTGGTGCGCCACAGGATGGAGACGGAATTCACACCTGAGGACAAGCGTACGCAGCTCGAGTGGCGCGGCCGCTACGCCGAATTCAACCTCGTGTACGACCGCGGCACGCTGTTCGGACTCAAGACCGGCGGCAATATCGATGCGATCCTGATGAGCCTTCCTCCTGAGGCCGTCTGGACGTGATCCGCCGGGCGCTGCGCTGACCATGCGCGGCCGCGCATTTAGAGATCCGGTTCGGCTGGTGCCGCTGCTGTTCCTGGCGGCGATCGCTGCGGGGACGGTGCTGCTCAGCCTGCCGATAGCGACGGCGGACGGTACGGGCGCACCGCCGCTGACCGCGCTGTTCACCGCGACCTCGGCCGTGGCGGTGACCGGGCTGATCGTGGTCGATACGCCGACCTATTGGTCGACCTTCGGCCAGGCGACGATCCTGATCCTGTTCCAGATCGGCGGCCTGGGGATCATGACGGCGGCGACGCTGTTCGGGCTGATGGTCGGGCGCGGGTTCGGTCTGCGCGACCGGATGGCGACCCGCATCGAACGCAACCGGCTGACCGGCGGCAACGCTCGCGCGGTTCTTCGACTGGTGCTCGGCGTGACGATCGCGGTCGAGGCGGTCATCGCAGTCGTGCTGACCGTGCGGTTCGCGAGTTACGAATTCACCATGGGCGAGGCCGCCTGGCACGGGTTGTTCCAGGCGGTCAGTGCCTTCAACAATGCTGGTTTTTCGACTTTTTCCGCCAGCCTGATGGATTTTCAGACCGACCCCTTGATCCTCGGCCCGATCATGCTGGCGGTGTTCGTGGGCGCGCTGGGCTTTCCGGTCATGGAGGATCTGCGCGAGAACGGCTTTCGCCCGAAGCGCTGGATGCTGCACACGAAGATCACGCTCGCGGGTACCGCGGTCCTGCTGGCGGTCGGGTTCGTCGCACATCTGGCGATGGAATGGTCCAACCCCGATACGCTCGGACCGATGGGCGTGGGGACGAAGATGCTCAACGCGGCGGTACATTCGGTGATGCCGCGAACGGCCGGGTTCAACAGCCTGAATGTCGGCGCGTTCAACGCCGACACCCTGATGGTCAATTACGTGCTGATGTTCATCGGTGGCGGAAGCGCGGGCACGGCGGGCGGGATCAAGGTGACGACGTTCTTCGTGTTGATCGCGATCGTGATGTCGGAGATCCTCCAGCGCCGCGATGCATCGATGTTCGGCCGCCGCTTCGGGCACGCGATCGAGCGGCAGGCGCTGACGATCGCGGTGCTGGCCGCCGTGCTGGTGCTTGCCTCCACGACCTACATCGCCTCGATCACGACCTTGCCGCTCGAAGACATCCTGTTCGAGACGATCTCCGCCTTCGCCACGGTGGGCCTTTCGACCGGAATCACCGCGCAATTGCCGCCGTCGGGCCTGCTGGTGCTGGTCGTGATGATGTTCGTCGGGCGCGTGGGAACCATCACCGCGGCAACCGCGCTTGCCCTGAACGCGCGCGACCGTCCTTTCCGCTATCCCGAGGAGAACCCTATTGTCGGCTGACAAGCGCAACCCCGTGCTGGTTATCGGTCTCGGCCGCTTCGGCAGCGCGGTCGGCACCACGCTGGAACGCATGGGCCACGAAGTGCTGGGCATCGACGCCGATCGCAACCTGGTCGAGGATCACAAGAGCGACCTGACCCAGGTGGTCGAGGGCGATGCGACCGATCCCGATACGCTGCGGGCACTAGGGGCGGGGGACTTCGATTCCGCCGTCGTCGCCATCGGCACGGATATCGAAGCCAGCGTACTCGTGGTGCTCGCGCTGTCCGATCTCGGGGTGTCGAACATCTGGGCCAAGGCGACCAACGAACGGCACGGGCGCATCCTCGAGCGGACGGGCGCGCACCACGTGGTGTTCCCCGAACAGGACATGGGCCGCCGCGTCGCGCGGCTGGTCAACGAGCGCCTGCTGGACTTCATCTCGTTTGGCGACGAGTTCGCGATCGCACGGCTGAAGGCCCCCGAACAGATCGTCGGACTGCCGCTGATCACCAGCCAGTGCCGCCAGAAGTTCGACGTGACCGTGGTCGGCGTGAAGCGCGAGGGCGAGGATTTCATTCATGCCGTTCCCGACACGATCATTCTGCCGGGCGACGAACTGGTGGTCTCGGGCCGGATCGGCAAGCTGGAGGGCTTTGCTGCCCTGCAATAGTCTGCTCTAGCCAGCGCAGACGAAAAAGATTCGCAAGTTTCGGGGAGTTATCCATGCGTCACGTAGCCGCCGCCATTTCGCTGCTTCTAGCGACCACCGCCTGCACCACGATGGAGGCGCAGCCGCCCGCGTTGTCGACAGATCGCATGATCGCGCCGATCCTGACGACGCCCGATGCGCTCGACACCTCGACTTTCGCGCAGCCGCAGGTCGCGCGGGTGACGCATGTCGATCTCGATCTGGCGCTCGATTTCGAACGCAAGAGCGTGGGCGGCCTGGCCACACTCGACATCCTCGCGCGCGACGATGCCTCGCAGATCGTGCTCGACAGCGACGGGCTGCAGGTGAGTCGGGTGACCGACGCGCGGGGCAACGAACTCGATTTCGACATCGGTGCGATGGTGGAGGGCAAGGGCGCCCCGCTGACGGTGACCATCGGCAACGCGCGCCGGATCATGGTCTATTACACTGCCAACCCGCAAGCCGACGCGCTGCAATGGTTGAGCCCCGAGCAGACCGCGGGCGGCGAGCATCCCTATTTGTTCAGCCAGGGACAGGCGATCCTCAACCGCAGCTGGATCCCGACGCAGGACAGCCCCGGCATTCGCCAGACCTGGGAAGCGCGGATCACCGCCCCCGAGCCGCTCGACGTCGTCATGTCGGGCGTGCGCCAGGGAGAGCCGGAGGAGGTGGGTGACGGCCGCCGCGCTTTTACCTTCGTTATGGACAAGCCTGTCCCGCCCTACCTGATCGCGATCGCCGCGGGGGACATCGATTTCCGCGCCATCGGCCCGCGCACCGGCGTGTGGGCCGAGCCCGCGATCCTCGATCGCGCGCACTGGGAAGTCGCCGATACCGAGGACATGGTCGAGGAAGCCGAGGAGCTCTACGGCCCCTATCGCTGGGGCCGCTACGACATGATCGTGCTGCCGCCCGCCTTTCCCTACGGGGGCATGGAAAACCCGGTGATGACTTTCCTCACCCCGACCTTCATCGCGGGCGACCGCAGCCTGACCGGGCTGGTCGCGCACGAACTCGCGCATTCGTGGTCGGGCAACCTCGTGACCAACGCGGTGTGGGGCGACGGCTGGCTCAACGAAGGCGTGACGAGCTATTTCGAGAACCGCATCGTCGAGGAAGTCTACGGCGAGAAGCGGGCCGAGCAGGAAGCCGCGCTCAGCTTCGCCGCGATCCAGGACACGCTCGCCGAAGTCGGTTCCGATGCGCCGGGTACCGCGCTGCACCACCCCGAAGGCACCGAAGGCGCGGGCAGCGCGATCGTCTACGACAAGGGCGCGGCTTTCTTGCGCACGCTGGAGCGCGCTGTCGGGCGCGAGCGATTCGATGCCTGGCTGCGGCAGTGGTTCGACAATCACGCGTTCGAGCCCGCCACCTCCAACATGATCTACGAGGACATGCGGACCAATCTCGCGCGTGACGCTGCCGAGGCAGAGCGCCTCAAGCTGCGCGAATGGATCTTCGAGCCGGGCCTGCCGTCGAACGTCGCCAAGCCCGATCCGGCGGCCTTCGCCACGGTCGATGCGGCTGCGCAGGCCTATGCCGGCTCGGGCGCAATCCCCGCCGCGGGCGACTGGCGCAAGTGGAGTTCGGCCGAGCGCCAGCGCTTCCTGCAGAGCCTTCCGCAAGAGCGCACCGCGGAACAGCTTGCGGCGCTCGACCGCCAGCTTGGCCTCGCGGCGACGGGCAACAACGAAGAACTGTTCCTGTGGCTCGATCTGGCGCTCGGCAACCGGTACCAACCGGCGGTGCCGCAGGCCGAAGAGTTCCTCGCCGAGGTGGGGCGCGCCAAGTTCGTCCGCCCGCTGTTCGCCACGCTGATGGGCGAGGGCGAGTGGGGCACGGCGATCGCCAAGCGCATCTACGCCAAGACCCGCCCGAGCTACCACGCGGTCACCCGCGCGGGGGTGGACGAGGTCGTCGGCTGGAAGGGGTGATTTCGGCGGTGCTCAGGCGATCCACAGCCTGAGCACCCACGCCACCGCGCCGAGCACGGCCACGCTGGCCAGCCAGATTGCCGCGAGCCATGCGAGCCGCTGCCACAGCGGCTTGCGCTCCGCTGCGCGGCCGATCTCGTCCATCAGTGGTAGCCTTCGTGACCGACCTTGCCGCGGAAGACCCAGTAGGCCCAGGCGGTGTAGGCCAGGATCAGCGGCATGGTGATCGCCACGCCGACGAGCATGAAAGACTGGCTGCGCTCCGGCGCGGCCGCGTCCCAGATCGTTACTTCGTCGGGCACGATGTAGGGAAACATCGAGACCCCGAGCCCCGCCATGCCGAGCAGGAACAGCGCGAGGCTGAGCCAGAACGGCGCGGCCTCCCACCCCTTGGCCAAGCCGCGGAACAGCAGGAACGTGATGATCGCGGTCAGCAGCGGTACGTTGGCGGCGAACAGCACGCTGGGCATCGAGAACCAACGGTCGAAATACTGCTGTTCGAGAAACACGGTGTAGAGGCTGACCGCCGCGAGGAGCGCCAGAGTAACGATGGCGGCACGGAAGGCCATGCGCCGTGCATGCTCCTGCGCTGGGCCTTCGAGTTTCCAGATCAGCCAGGTGCTGCCGAGCAGCGCATAGCCTGCGACCGTGCCGAGGCCGGTGAGCAGGGTGTAGGGCGTGAGCCAGTTCCACCAGCTGCCGTCGTAGCTGCGACCGTCGATCTCGATCCCCTGCAGCAGTGCGCCGAGGATCATTCCTTGCGTCATCGCCGCGACGAACGATCCGCCGGTGAAGGCGAGGTCCCAAAGCGGCCGGTGCGCCGGATCGCGCCAGCGGAATTCGAAGGCGACTCCGCGAAACACGAGCCCGAGCAGCATGGCGATAACCAGCGGATAGGTCGCTGGAAGGACGATGGCGTAGGCGAGCGGTATCGCGCGAAACAGACAGCCCCCCACGAGGACCACCCATGTCTCGTTCACATCACACACCGGCGCTAAGGAGTACAAAGCGCTGA